>JANXZJ010000176.1 GCA_025355585.1 Mariniphaga sp.
CGAGGTAATGCCCAATGGTGCCGGATATACAAAGACCAGCCTGGTTCGCCTGCATCCTATTTCGATGATGATATTGGCTGCGGAAGATTAATTGGTACTCCTATTTAAATTATTATAAAATTTTTGTTGGTCCTTGCCTTAATAAGGCAACAACGCCCGCAAATAATTCGTCCTTGCCTTATTAAGGCAGGCTCGTATGAAAATAAATTTGACCGATTAATCCTTGTGCTGTGGTCTATTCACAATTTATTAAAACGCCGCCATCAGTAAATTAATATCCGTCACAGGAATATTAAGCACTTCGCCGATATCCTGGTTCGTTAAAACACCATTAAAAACATAAATTCCTTCGCAAAAACCGCGGTTGGTTTTTACATATTGGTTAACCCCACCCGACTGTCCGATTTCGAGTAACATAGGTGTGAGGATATTACTTACGGCAATTGAGGTCGTGCGGGCTACGCGCGATGTCATATTCGGAACGCAATAATGAATCACGCCATGCTCAATATAGGTCGGCTTTTTTAGATTGGTAATTCTTGAGGTTTCGATGCATCCTCCCTGGATGATATTAAGGTCGATAATGATTGAATTTTCTTTCATCCCTTCAACCATATTTTCAGGGACAATCATTTTGGGCACTTCATTCATTGAGAGGGCACCGATCACAACTTCAGCAGTTTTCATTGCCTTGCGCAGCGCTTTTGGATGAAAGACGGAGGTAAATACCCTTTGTCCAAGCCGCGACTGGAAATCCATTAATTTTGAAATGGAGTCATCGAAGACTTTTACTGTGGCGCCCAGTGCGAGTGCCGTACGCGCGGCATGTTCAGCCGCTGTTCCGGAACCCAGAATCACAACTTCGGTCGGAGAAATTCCCGTTACAGAACCCAGAATCACCCCTTTGCCATTTCGGGAGGTACTCAGGTATTCGCTGGCAACAATCATTGCCGTGTTTCCCATGATTTCACTGAAAATCCTTTCAACAGGTAGAATGCCATTTTCATCCTTCATATACTCAAATCCTACCGCCGTCACTTTTTTCCGCATGAGTCGTCGCACCGATTCCTGGGTTTGCATGGTCAGGTAAAGTGGCGAAAGAAGTAATTGGTTTCCCTTCATTAACTCGGTCTCCTCGTGTGTGAAAGGTGCCATTTTTAAGATGATGTCACATTGAAATATTTCGGCAGCCGATTTACAAATCACCGCCCCGGAATCTGAAAATGCTTTATCTGAATAATTGGCTTCTTTACCTGCACCCGATTCCACAAATACATCATGCCCGTTATTGACAAGTAATTCAACGGACTGCGGAGTCAATGGAATACTGTACTCAATACTTGCAGAATTGTCGGGAATGCCGATGTTAAGTTTAATATTCCGAGGGCATCTCGTATACAGCTCTTCACGGGGAAGAAGCTGGTCATTGGCCAGCGTCGATAATTTACCACCTTTCCGTTGATTCATAACCTGAGTATTATAGATGAGCTTCTAATTTTT
Organism: Mariniphaga sp.; assembly: GCA_025355585.1. GTDB lineage: Bacteria > Bacteroidota > Bacteroidia > Bacteroidales > Prolixibacteraceae > JAAFHB01. Next base: position 1,501 of record JANXZJ010000176.1, read on the forward strand.
TAACCTGCAAATCGGATATATGGTTCAAGTATCCAAAGATACCAAAATCAGCTAAAACATCCGTCAATAATTGATATAACAAATAGATGTCGGTTAAAGTAAGGTTTAATCTGTTGCAATCAAAGCGATTCAATGATCCTTCGGCCATTTTCAATCTCCCGGATCGTCACCTTCACCACAATTGAAGGTAAAAGTGTTTCAATCAATTCGGGCCATTCGATAAAACAATAATCGCCACTATAAAAGTAATCTTCATATCCAAAATCAAATGCTTCGCTTGGGTCTTTTATGCGGTAAAAATCGAAATGAAAAATGGTTTGGTTACTTTCGGTTTTGTATTCATTTATAAGTGCAAAGGTTGGTGAGGTGACATAGTCCAATACCTTCATCTCTTCGCAAAGTGCTTTAATGAAAGTGGTTTTACCTGCACCCATTTCGCCGTAAAATGCGAATATCCGGTCAGCAGGATGTGCCTGTATAAATTTTGCTGCTATATTGTTGATCTCTGAAAGCGATTTTATTTCTGCTCTGAACATCTTTCTAACTATTTTTCACCTCAATTTTAGTGAAAATCCTGCTTTAATAAAAGCGATCAGGCAAAATTTCCGTTTTGGCATCAATCATCCGAATGTTAATTTGATATCGATAGTGTCAAAAATCAGGTTTAAGGCATAGTTATTTATCGTATTTTTGGAAAATAAAATCAGAAACTTTTAAAGCTATATCAATGAATATTCCATCGAATTTGAAATACACGAAAGATCATGAATGGATTCGTGTTGAGGGTGCCTTTGCTTTTATTGGGGTCACAGATTTCGCCCAGGGAGAATTGGGCGACATTGTTTACCTGGAAATTGAAACTGTTGGAGAGACCCTTTCTAAAGAGGCGGTTTTTGGAACCATCGAAGCTGTAAAAACGGTTTCTGACCTGTTCATGCCTGTGACGGGCGAAATCCTCGAAATGAACGAAGCACTTAACGATGCTGCTGAATTGGTTAACACCGATCCTTATGAAAAAGGGTGGTTGATTAAGATTAAAATGACAGATGCAGCTGAATTGGATGAGTTGCTATCAGCCGATCAATATAAAGAGATGATTGCAGAGTAAAAGGCAATCACATTTTTTGATTCTTGCGCTATTTAAATTCTTAGATTTCCTTTGTTCGCGCTAAAACGGACAATGATATATATTCAGGAATCTCTCCTTTTGATAAGGCGGGGTTCCTGTTTTGTTGTTAAGGGATATTTTAGTTGAAACTAAAGTTTGAATTAAACGTAATTTAAAGCTAATGTTGACGAGTAATTACTGTAAAAAAATGCATCGGAGAAAGAATATTTTTACCTTTACTGGCAAATATTTGGCATATTCTCTTTTGACTGATATTCTCATTTGATTTATTGATTACATTTGATGACTAAATGATTTCTCTTGAAAAAAATCCGCAACATATTGTTTGTTAGAATCGCAGGTTTTACTCTTTATCTGTTGACAGGATTGTCGTTTTATGGCATTTCTCAACAAGATCCGGTGTATACCCAATACATGAATAATTTGTTGACCATTCAGCCAGCATATGCCGGAATTTCGGGTTCATTAAATATTACCGGAATTTCGCGCGCTCAGTGGGTAGGGTTCGAGGGCGCCCCAAACACAAATACACTGACGATCAATGGTCCTCTCCGAAGATTTAACGTAGGACTTGGTTTGTCGATTGTAAATGATAAGTGGGGACCCATAAGGCAGAATGGAGTATATGTCGATTATGCATTTCGGGTGAAACTTAGACAAGATCAATTTCTCTCTTTTGGAATCAAAGGAGGTTTTAACATCTACCAGGCCTATCTCACCGATATTGTAGTCAATGATCCGAATGACCCGGTTTTTGCCTATGATGTTAATTTTAAGTTTCTTCCGAACTTTGGTTTGGGTATCATGTGGCACAGTGACCGGTTTTTTCTCGGAGTCTCTTCACCTAAAATACTAAAAAACAGAATTCAAAGTCAGAGTACCGAAACTGTCTATCGCGAAGTCCTCCATTTCTATGCAATGGGCGGATACGTATTTTTTCTAAGTGACGTACTTAAATTTAAACCAACGGTACTCTACCGATGGGCCGAACGAACACCTAGTTTTGTTGATTTTTCCGGAAATTTTTTGCTTTACGACCGGGTTTGGATTGGTGCCACCTATCGGTTGAAAAATTCGTATGGGCTTATATTCCAGTTTAATGTAAATACCCAGCTTAAATTTGGATACTCTTACGATCAGACAACTTTCCACCCTACTCAGGTTAATTCGGGCACGCATGAGTTCCTTATCAGTTACGACTTCGTTTATGGTCGCAGAGGGCGACAGATTGTGCCACGTTATTTTTAAGATTAATCTTCAAGAAAGTACCTTAACTGATCAAGCATTATCGGGACATCGTCTGTATTAACACCTTGTTTGATCAGGTGTTGCAGGTCTTCCTCAAAAGCCTCCATAAAATCTTTTTCAGAACTGTCAGAATCGTTTATGCTTTTTTTATAATAAGCAAGCGCTGCTTTTCTGTTTCCCAGACACCATTGGACATGCCCCATATTGAGGAGGTCGTATTTGTTCGGCTCGTCGGCAATCAATCGGTCATAATATTTTTCCGCCAGTTCAATTTTGCCGACAAGAAAAGAACACCAGCCAATGGGGCGCCATATTTTCTTATTTCCGGGAGAAAGATATTCAACTTTGTAATACGACCTTAAGGCATCTTCGTATAAGTTCAACGCCATTTGACATTGTCCAATTGAGACATGAAGACTCAAACTTTCAGGTTCGAGAATTTCTGCCTGCTGATAATATTCAAGCGCTTTCGCCGGTTTTTTAAGGTTCCGGTAGCAAAGAGCGATCTTTTTGAGATTCCAGATTTTATTTTGATCGAACAGATCAGCTTTAAGGTAAAATTTCAGTGCCTTTTCGTAATTACCCATTTTCTGATAACAGAAGGCCAATTTCTGCAGCATTTCTGCATCATCTTTGCTTCTGAGCAATAGTTCGAAAATGTCAGCAGCCTCCGAAAAGTAATTCTTTGCAAAATTGAATTCGGCGATACTTCGCTGAATTTTAAGATCTTCACTTAGTAATTTCGCAAAGGCGAACTTATTATGGAAATCAAACCTCCAGGCAAAAATATCTTCGAAGCCGTCGCGTTGCGGATGGATTTTGAAGAACCGATAAAGATCACGGACATATTGACTGATAATTGTTTCTGCCTTTTTACTATGTGCAAGAAACGATTCATCTTTGGCAATTTCATCAAATTGCTCTGACTCCGCTTTTAATGAATCGGCGACCATCTTTTTATAGTCGGGCGGTATATTTAATATGCTGAAGAAGAACGAGTATTTATCAGAATTGCAAAGCATTGGTGATTTCATGATCAGTTGGGTAAATGCAAGGTCTTCCCCGGATTCTTTGTTGATTGGATTTCTTTTAATTTCGGGATGATCGGGAGTAAACGGAAAGAACCAATTTGCCAATTCGCTAAAAAACGGAAATTGCTTAAGCATTGAAAATGAGCTAAGAAATACGTCTGCCCCCTCCAATTGCATTTCTGTTAATTCTTCCATCTTACCCATCAGCCCCGGAGCGTCTTTTAGGATCTCCCTCCACTCAGGATTTTTATCATCGGAAAGACCTTCAGCCAGTAAACTCTCTATGCTTAGCTTATTACGAAGGTTTGGGCTAAGTTTAATCATCTCCGGAATAATCTCATCCTGAAGTTTGCGCTGTATTTCTTCGGTCTCTTTACTACGGATAAACTGAAGGATCGATTTTTCAAAATTCGATCGAAAACGTGCATCTTCAATCAAAATTGCCAAACGGCCCATTATGGCATGGAACAAAGGCATTCTTTGGTCGTAATAATAAATTCCTATAAGGAGGCCAATTAGTGCTCTTTGACTCACCTCTTCTTCTTCATTGTCGTAGGCGTTAAAAAGGAGTATGATTTTATTCTCATCGAAATATCGCATAAGACTAAGCGTTAGCCCTGTAACGACGAGTGATTTTTCATAGGTAGGAAAGCTGTCATTACTTAGAAATGATCGGATAAACTGAATTTCATTTTCCGTCAATCCATCTGCAAACCATATGTGATAGAATACAGTATAAATTTTTTGCAGGTGAATCTCTGCATCCATTCTTGTTTCACTTCGGGATGCATCATTGAGAAGACCCCTAAGTTCCTTATGTATCGAGAATTTGTCAAGGTCTCCTAAAAACTCGTCAAAATTTGTGATAAAGTGCTTGGCGAAGCCCCGTTTTTTTTGGTATTCAACAGATTGCGAATATTTCATTCTTAATCGCTCAAAAGTATTGTCAGCAAGTTCGAATGAGGAAATTAACAAATGATCATAGATTTTTTGCCTTTCAGGGTCGTTAATTCCTTCCACCGTATATTGGAGCATAAATTTGTAATTTTGCTCAAGACTGACAAATTCATCCTGGAACTCACCAAGTCCGCTCTCCGAAATTAATTGCTCCAGAAGGTCGAACGCGGGCTTTAGTTTCCGGGCCGACAGCAGGTTGCAAATCAGCTTGTACTTGTCTTTGATCTCTTTCTCTGTTACCATGGTCTCGATATTACATCCACTCAAATTTAATAGAAAAACTGTCTCAAGCAAAAATCAAAGCGATAATCATCCTCGCTCACAGGTTGGCTTATACGCTGGTGCAGATGATAAGTTCCCTTTTCGAATCAGAATCCTTAAGATAAATTCAAAGGAGAATACCTGGATTTGTTTTTTGGCTTAAGACACAGGTAAACAGCAACATATAAAGTGTTTGCTTAATTCATTCCGGTAAGGAGTATTTCTTTTAAGATGAATATTTATCTTTAGGAAATTAATTTTGGAATTTTAAACCATGAACACAGTACTCAGGAGTAAAGAAATCAGCTGGTTATCATTCAATGAAAGACTTCTTCAGGAAGCGACAAAGCCAGAAGTACCATTGATTGAGAGACTTAAATTTCTTGGAATTTATTCAAATAATCTTGATGAGTTTTTCCGGGTACGTGTTGCCATCCTTCGGCGTTTGGCAATGATTGGCCAGCTGGAACTCGCTGAAGGTGGAAATCCGCGTGATGTACTATCTCAAATCGAAGAAGTTGTGATTGAACACAGCAACCGGTTCGAAGATATTTATAACCAGATATTGAAAGAATTGGCCAATGAGAACATTTTTATTATCAATGAGAAGCAACTGACACCCGAACAAGGTGAGTATGTGACGTTATATTTCAAACGGGAGGTAAGGCCACGTATTATGCCAATTATCCTGAAAAAAGGCTCCAAAATGCCATTGTTGCGCGATGATGCGATCTATCTGGCTGTGGATATGATGAAGAATAAAAAATCGGAATATGCTCTTATCGAAGTTCCAACTGATCTTTTGCCGAGGTTTGTGATAATACCTTCAAACGATAATAAAACGTATATTATTCTGCTTGAAGATGTTATTCGATATGAATTGGATGATACCTTTTACATGTTCAGTTATCAAAAAATCAGTTCTTATATTTTTAAACTCACGCGTGATGCGGAACTTGATCTGGATGATGATGTTGCAGAGAGTTACGTAAAACTTGTTGCTAAAAGTATTGTGAAACGTGGTAACAGTGCACTTGTGCGGTTTGTTCACGAAAAAGAGATTCCCGAAAACTTCCTCACATTTCTTTTATATAAGCTTAATTTTAAGAAGGAGGATGTTGTTTTTGGAGGAAGTAGAATCCATAATTTTAAAGATTTCATGGATTTCCCGATGGTAGGAGCTGAGCATCTCTATTATAAGCCGGTTAGTCCCGTAAAGCATCGGAAAATTGTGCATGGCAAGACTTATTTAAACAGTATAAGCAAGAGCGATATTTTGTTCCATTTTCCTTATCATTCATTCTTTCACTTTATTGATTTATTGCGTGAAGTCTCTATCGATCCGAAAGTGACAGAGATCAAAATGACCGGTTATCGCCTGGCTCGTAACTCACATGTTATTAAAGCCTTAATAAATGCTGCGCGAAATGGGAAAAAAGTGACCATGGTATTGGAATTACGGGCCCGTTTCAATGAGCAGGAGAATATTCAATACGGAAATATGTTGGACAATGAAAATGTTAAGGTAATTCTTGGTGTTCCAGGGCTGAAAGTACATTCAAAGTTGTGTTTAATCACGCGTAAAGAGAAAAAGGAAACGAAGAAGTATGCGCTTGTTGGTACCGGAAATTTTAATGAAGTGACTGCCAAGGTTTTTTCAGACCAACTGTTGTGCACTGCCGATCCTAACATAACTCGCGAAGTAACCCGGGTATTTGATTTTTTTGATCGAAATTACAAGATTGGAAGATTTCAACATTTGCTGGTTTCGCCTTTTACAATGCGGAAAAAAATGGTGGCAATGATCAAACAGGAGATTTCGAATGCGAAGGCTGGAATTGAAGCCCGTATCTATTTGAAATGCAACAACCTGGTCGATACTGAAATTATAAACAGAATTGACGAGGCGGCCAAATGCGGGGTCGATGTAAGATTAAGTATCAGGGGAATGTTTTCTATGTATACTTCCTCAGCTGACGGGAAAGTCAATATTCCGGCAATAGGAATGATTGACAGATACCTGGAACATTCAAGGTTGTATTATTTCTACAATGGTGGCGATGACAAAATGTATATTTCATCTGCCGACTTTATGTACCGTAACCTTGACCGAAGGGTAGAAGTTGCTGTTCCAATTTATGACAAAGAAATTAAGAAGGAGTTGCTGGACTTTTTCGACCTGCAGTGGCAGGATAATACCGCGGCCAGAATCCTCGATAATGATTTAAATAACAGGATCAAAAATGAGGGGAAAGAACCTCATGTAAAATCTCAGTTAGGCTTTTATGATTACCTCCGCGAATCAAATGCTTTATAATGCTGATAATATTAAAGAAAATATTCTTGATTTCGAAGTAGGCGGAATTGAGATTTGGAGAAAGACAGTCATCACCGATGAGCGTCTTTTTAATCAGCTTTTTCAGCTTATTTTTTCAGATGACAAGCGTCTTGCATGGCGCTCGTGCTGGATTATCGATACTGCCTCCGAGGAGTTTCCGGAATTGCTGGCGGATAAGATTCCGGAGATAATTGCCGGATTACTATTTACAAAAAATAGTTCCTTAAAAAGACATTTTACCCGGATACTTTGCCGTTACAAAATTCCAAATAAATACCTGGGCGAGGTTGTTAATAGAAGTTTCGAGTTGCTCTTACCTTCTGAACCTCCGGCTGTGCGCGTGTTTGCGATGCAACTTCTATTCAATATTACACAGGAATTACCTGATTTAAAAGGTGAACTGATTTGTGTAATCGAGAGTTTAATGGAAGAAGGAGGTTCAGCAGGTTTTCTAAACAGATCGGGCAAACTGCTACGGAAACTCCGCTCTCAATGATTCATGAAGGTGCTGAAAAAAGCGACTGAAACAATTCCCCAAATTACAATTGAGAGGAGCATATATGGAATAAAATGATGGTCGTGTCGGAAATATTTGTTTCCCAGCAAAGCTCCTACAGGAATTGAAAGAATTATCGGCGATAAAATCACGAGTCCCCACATCCCGTAGCGTCTTCGCATTCTTACAATTAATTTATTCCTTTTTGTGAACTTCCTCGCATACATTCGTTGCTCTCGATGGCGCTTCAACCACATTTCGAATCTCACCTTAAATATAACCGGTGTAAAATGATAAACGATTGGCCAAAGCAATTTCAACTCTTTGAAAAGAAATCCGAAGAAATAATAAAAAAACAAGAAGCCCAAAATTCCTCCTGTTTCCATGAAAAAGATTGTTTCCCATTCATTTAGCTTCATGCCAAATGAATATGGAGTCGCCCAAAAGTATTTGATACTTGCAACCAGAAAAACACTTAGCAACTTAAGGATATATTCCATAACATTTCGCTCTGATACAAAAATAATGAGAATGCAGACTTTAAAATCATCTCTTTAGTTAAAAAACATTATCGTTTTCATCATCTTCAGGCTGCGTTTTGCTTTACTTAAGGTCCAGCGTGTTCAGTGTCTAAACAAAACCTTCTCTTCCTTTGTTCGGATGTTATATGGGAATGAATGGAACTTATATCAACTTGTTTTACGGCTTTATAGCAATTGCTCTGATTGCTGGTTGTTTTTGTGTTAAACCGAAGACCAATAGCTGGTTGTTTTATATGCTGGTAATCACTGGATTTCTGATCGGAGGATTGCTTTTCGGTTCTTACTTACTTGCTGTTTCAGCATTACTTGCCGGCGTTACAAGCATGTTTAAATTCCGTCAGTATATCAATAAAAATAAACCTTTAGAAGTAATTTTCGTTCAGGATCATGATGACCAATATCTGCTTTATTTCCTTGATTATTATAGAACTGACATCGAAAAATTTTTCCCGGGATTCGATTTTAAAATCGAAGAAGAGTTTCTGGTGGCTATCATACTATCGAAAATGGAAACTGTCGGAATAATCATTGCCGAGATAAAAAATCCGGAGACACTAAGAATCTGTATAGATTATATAGTGCCTAAACATCAGGGTTCACAACTTGCTAAAACCTTTTATAATTGCGAATTGCGTTGTGTTGATTTTTTGGATTACAAGTATTTATATATCGAGCCGCAAAGTAAAGTCCATAACGATTATTTGGAAAGGATTGGCTTCAGGCTTGTGGACGGAAAATACGTGAACCAGTGTACGGGGAAGTGATGTTCATTTTCTGTTATAAAAATAGGAGCTTTTCTCAGTTTTAGAATCGAAAGTAAATAATTCTTTATCAGGATAATGCTTAAAAAATGAGATAAGTCCGATATCTCCGGCACAAAAGAAACTGTGTAATGCCATTACGATCATCCAGAACCACAGCCATGGACTATGTGTAACGATCGTAATCACAATGGCGACAACAGTGATAATCTTAATCGTCACCAGCGGGAAAAGGGCCAGAATATAAAACTCAATACGAGAAAGTACCTGTTGGTCTGCCTGAGCATAAAAAACAAATTTTCGGATATCGCCTCCAAATGAGATTTTTTTAAAACCAAGTAAAAGGAATGCTAATCCGTGAAGCATTTCGTGAAAAAATATCAGCAATGTAAATGAAAAGCAAAAGGCGCCCATTACAAAAAGTATGGCCAATGTTGATTTTACATACCACAATATAAGACCGCTTGTTACCAGGGCAGTCAAAAGCGTCAACATCGAAAGCTGGTACCATAAATATCGTTTCGTTATCCAAGATTTCCTGCTAAGTTGCTCTTTCACAAATTCCTTCATATTTTCATGTTCCAACCTGAAAAGGAGTTCGAATTCCGGATTATCAATAAGATCTTTGGGTTTAAGTCGCATATTTTTGAAGTTTCCCTTTTAATTGGCAAAATTACGTTTTGACAGTCAGGAAAGGGAAAGTGTATGTGAAGTATAGGTTAATAATTCACTAAAAATCTGATATTATTATTGTTATAAGTGGTTCGTCTCTGTAAATTTGTGCTTTACAATCTGCGAATGAATACAGAATAACTTTTCTGCATTTCAATCGTTTAAGGTTTCAGGTGTTTATTTTAAAAATTGGAGGGTGAGTATATCGATTCGCATACTTGAGAAGCATTTTGTACGACAAAAAGTTCGTTTTTTCCTTACGGGCATTATAACCTGGTTTTTTTGTTTGAACTCGGGTGGTCAGTCAATTAACGAATTACGGAAACTATGGCAAAACGATAATTTTTCTTTTCTCTCGGGGAATAAGAAGGAAAAACTGTTTTCAAGTGCCGATTTTTCCAAATATGCAATTACACGTGATGCCGAATTTGCCGCTTATTTAAAGGAATCCTGGACTGATTATTCTATTCTAACCGGAAATGCTGTTGAACCACAGTTTCAAACAGAACATCCGGTTTTTGATGAAGCAAACCTCGACATAGAACCTCCTATCAGTCTGCCTTTCTCGAATATTGTTGGTCTCAACGACTACGATAAAAGTCAGATAAAGATGATTCCTCGAATCAGAAAGCCTGAATCAGTTACGTTTAATCTAACGAAAGGAATTTTCCGGTTTTATGGACAACAAATCACTATAAGTTACGATAAATTGTTAGAGCTGTCCAAAATCGCTTCTTTATCCGAAGATTCGATTTCCGGCTTTTGGAAATCATTTTCCCTGGCGAACAGTAATCAATTAGTTGATCAGCTAATGGACTACCGCGATTTATTGGGCCTGGGCGATTGGGGATATTTTCAATTGGTGAAAGCAACCTCAAATCACATATTTACCGGTAATGTGCTGAATGCTGATCTGTTGACCTGGGCAATAATGATAAGGTCGGGTTTTGATGTCAGGCTTGCATTTAACCAAAGCGGCACTACTGTTTTATTCCCGAGCGAAAATACAATCTATTCCAAACAATTTGTCGTGATCGGACAGAAGCGTTTTTACCTCGACCGCGAAATGAAAAGCCAGTTATTGGTCACAAGTCAGAATCCATTTCCGGACAATGAAGGTATGATTGATTTAAATTTTTATAAATCATTAAATTTCAATGGAAAACTGACAATTCGACAATTCTCAATTCTGTGGGACCACAAAAATTACTTGTTTTCAATGCGCTATAATCCCGATATGATCAGATTTTACCGCGATTATCCACAAACAGATCCTTCTGTTTATTTTGGAGCTCCGGTTTCTTCTGTTTTAAAAGAGGATTTATTGGGACAGATTTACCCAATATTGTCTAAAATGGACAAGCCAGAAGCCGCTGCCTTTTTGCAACAATTTGTAGAAAAACAATTTGGTTATATATCTGAAAATCAAAAAGACGGATTCCCCCAAAGCCGATTTGCGGAAGAAATTATTGCATCGAAGTCGGGTGATGATAGAAGCAAGGCAGTTTTATTCTCATGGCTGGTCAGAATTTTGCTTCGTTTACCCGTTGTGGGGGTTCATTTTCCTGGTTACTATTCAACTGCTGTCTGTTATGATACTCTATTGGATGGTAGTTATTATTTTTTGAATAAGGACAAATATTACATCACAGATCCAACCTATATTAACGCTCCGATTGGGGTATTAGTGCCTGAATTTAAAGGATTAACGCCCCAATTGATTGACCTTTCCAGTTCTTTTTCACAATCAAACAATGCATTAAATATATGGGAATCAGCGCTGAAAATGGGAGCCAGACGAGGTGGTGCAAGTCATGATGTCGTTTTTGACCGACAGGGAAAAGCATTTATTACAGGTTATTTCAACGACAAGAGATCGTCCAATATTCCGTTTGTTGCCTGTTTTTCGCGAGGAAATTCATTGCAGTGGATAAGAAAATTTGAGGGAAACGGGAAAACATTTGCATTAACATTAACAAATGACGATGAGATTTACATTGCCGGATCTTTCAGCGGGAAGATCGTCATGGACGAGAAAGAACTTCAAAGCGAAAGCAGCAAACCTGATTTATTCATTGCCCAGTTTAATCAGAATGGTGAATTGAATTGGATGAATAAGATAGGAATGGATTCAACAGCCGAAAATGAATCGTTAAGTTATTTGGTAAAATTCGATCGTTCGGGCGAAAATCTTTCTTCTCAATGGTCGGATGAAGATGAAAGAAATTTGAGAAACGGCTTTACTAAATCAAATGAAACGGGTCTCTCCTTTGTGGGATCTGGGAGTTTAACTACCGGCATGATTCCTTTAACAAGGTTGCGTACAAAATCTGATGTTTTCATTGATGAATTTAACAAGCAGACAGAGAAGAAAAGTTATCCTGCAGTTGCAGGTGTCCAAGCGCTAATGAAACTGCTCGAAAAATCAGGGACTGAGGTGACAGGAAACCAACTTCAAAATTTATTAATCAGGTATAATCCAACCTTTCAGGTCAATAATGCGTCATTTTTTAACGCGATTGGGCAAGTTGATTATCTCAAAAATGAGAACGGAATTGTAGTTCTAAAGACAATAGGCGGTAAAACAATTCTATATAGCAATCTGAAATTGGAGGATGGAGCAAGGTTCAATCTATCTGTTTTTGACAATGGTGATTTGTCTGTTGGTATCATCTCCGGATTTCAAAAGGTGGTAATGCAGGTGGCACTTCCTTTGAACAGCCTGTTAATTGACAGTTCATCAGGAAATATGATTCTTGACTTCGATCACGATCACACACTAAAAACGGTCTCATTGGGAATTATTCTTTCTGCTAAAAAGCAGGGTGTTTCTTTATAAATCGGGTTTGGAATTTGATATAACTGATCTCAATTATTAGTTTATGCTTAAATATTTTTTTGAAAGCTATCCAAAAATTAATCTTTAGTTGCATCTTTGATCTTTGATAAATGAAATTTTATTTTACTCCTATATAGCATGTACCAAAATCTAAAATTCAGCATTGTTCTGTCACTCTTTCTTTTTTCATATAGCCAGATTGCAACAGGTCAGTCTTCTCTTCCTACTGGCCAGGAAGTACGTTATAACCCGATCTCAACCGCCGTCCCTTTTCTGACAATTACACCTGATTCCAGGCATGGTGCAATGGGTGATGTTGGAGCGGCAACATCGCCTGATGCCAATTCGCAATATCTGAACCCCTCGAAGTATGCTTTTACGGAAAGTAAATTTGGATTTTCACTTTCATATACACCCTGGCTTCGCCAATTGGTCAATGATATCAATCTTGCTTATATGGCAGGTTATTACAGACTTAACAACAATGAAGTAATCGCATCCTCACTTCGTTTTTTTTCAATGGGAGACATTACCCTTACTGGCCAGGATCAAACGGTTATTGGAACTGTCAGTCCGAGTGAATTTGCGTTCGATTTTAGTTATTCAAGGAAATTGTCCGACAAGTTTTCTGGTGGTGTGGCTTTGCGTTACATTCGCTCTGATCTTTCGGGAGGCATTGGAGCCGAGACTTATACTGCCGGCAATGCTTTTGCTACGGATGTTTCGTTTTATTATATCAACAAATGGGGTGGAACAGGAGCTACAAAATCCATAGCCGCGGGGATCAACATTTCAAATATTGGATCGAAAATATCTTATGACGAGGGTTCAAATAAAGAATTTTTGCCTGCAAATATGCGCCTTGGAACTACTTTCACCAGTGAGATTGATGATTACAACTTATTTTCTGTATCCCTTGATGTCAATAAATTGCTTGTTCCGACTCCAAGTACGCGAACTCAAACTACGGATGGCGGTATTATAGTTCTCCCCGATAATAGTTCCAATAAATCGCTGGTGAGTTCAATTTTTGGTTCTTTTTCGGATGCTCCCGGAGGTTTTAAAGAAGAATTGCAGGAGTTTACAATTTCAACAGGTGCGGAGTATTGGTATAACAAACAGTTTGCCTTAAGGGCCGGTTATTTCTATGAAGCTCAGAATAAAGGGAACCGGAAATTCTTTACTGCCGGTGTTGGGGTGAAAATGAATATCGCTGCAATCGATTTTTCGTATGTCATTCCTGTTCAGCGGAATAATCCGCTGGCAAATACAATCAGGTTCACCTTGTTGTTTGATGTAGATTCGTTTACTAAAAAGAAGGAACCGGTTAAAGAGTAGGTTTAGAGCGACATTAGATGAAGGAATTGAATACTTTATCCTTTGATGTTTTCCCTGTATTTAAGGTTCGATTTTCCAAAAATAATGAAGCCGGTTTTCATAAGTCCGTAAATAACGACCAACGTGAAAATGATGGCTGCTCCGGAAGGAATGTCGTAGATATATGAAATGGTAAGACCGGTTATCGAACCTAGAAATCCAAACAGGATTGAATAGAAGATCATAACGTCGAACCGTTTGGTGAACAGATTGGCTATGGCTTGCGGAATCGTGAGAAGCGACATCACTAGAATAATCCCGACTACCCTGATATTTAAAACAATCGTTAGCGCAACAAGGCTGATCAGGAGTGCATTGAATAACCTTACAGGTGCATTGTTGGTCAGCGCGAACTCCTCGTCGAATGAGACGAAGATGATCATCCGGTAGAAGATCAAAAAGAAGCTTATGACAAAAACTGCAAGAATAAAAAGATAGATCAGGTCTCCTTTTGAAACTGTAAGAATATTTCCGAATAAATAGCTCATCAGGTTGGGAGCATAACCGGGGGTTAAGAAGATAAAGATCACGCCTAATGCCATACCAAGCGACCAAAGCATTGCAATAGCCGAATCTTCGCGCAGATCGGCTCTTTTTGTGAAAAACTCTATACCAAGCGCTGAAAGAATTCCAAATGCAATCGCACCAAGTATAGGGTCAAATCCAAAATAATAACCCATTCCTATTCCTCCGAATGAGGCGTGCGTGATACCCCCGCTGATAAAAACGATACGGCGCGAAACAATATAAGTTCCTATAATACCACATGTTATACTAGCAACAAGCGCTGCCAGGAAAGCATTGCGGAAGAATCCGAAGTTGAATAATGCAATCAGGTTTTCCATCAGGATTTATGATTATAAAGAACAGTATGAGGAATTTCTCCATGAGAGATGATCTGGATCGGGCATTCGTACGATTTGAGCAGCTCGGGGGTCACTTTATTCCCTGAATGGTAATGCAGTGATCCGTTAACGCAGGCATACGATTTGACATAGGTAGAAATGGTCCCCAGGTCGTGCGAAACCAGCAGGATAGCCAGTTTTTCATTCAGGACCTTCAGCTTCTCGTACAATTCACGCTCGAAGCGGTTGTCGACATAGGTGTTGGGTTCATCGAGGATCAACAACTTTGGGCTGTTTACAAGTGCGCGGCACAAAAGGGCGCGCTGAATCTGTCCGCCCGATAGTTCGCCAATTGCTTTGTTTCGGATGCCTGAAATTCCCATTTCCAACATCAGGTCATTTGCCCTGTCATTCTCTTTGCTGTTGTAACGCCCCGTGAGACGCTTCCGCGACATCAAACCAGACCTTACAACATCGAACACCGTTACAGGGAATTTTCGATCGATGTTATTGATTTGTGGCAGGTAACCAATTCGGTGAGAGTTCCCCTCGGTCATCGATTCCGAAAAATTTATTTCACCGGATATTGGAGATAATAAACCGAGCAATGCTTTCAGCAAAGTAGTTTTTCCTCCTCCGTTGGGTCCGATTACTCCGACAAAATCGAACTGCTGAATCGAAAGGTTCACATCTCTCAGAATAATATTTTGTCCATAACCCGCTGATAAGTTGCGTATTTCGACTAATGAATCCATGTGTCGCAAGTTTACTGGGGTGTATTTGATAATTTTTCGGCAATTGAGATCATCTGTTCCGGCCAGTTGTAATCGAGCGGATCGATCTGAATGACTTTACTGCTTGTCTCTTTGGCAATAATCTCAGCGTTCTCCTTGTCAAACTCTTTTTGAATCAATACGAATTTGATATTTTCAGATTTCGCTGTCTCAATCACAGTTTGTAGGTGTTTCGGTGATGGAACTTTTCCTTCGAATTCAATTGCCAGTTGCTCAAATCCGTAATCGCGTGCAAAGTATCCGAGTGCCGGATGGAAAATAATGAATTTTTTCGAGGTTGCATTTGCTAGCAATTTCGTCACCGTTGAATCGACTTTTGAAATCTCTGCCAAAAGGAGATTTAGATTTTTCTGGTAAGTATCGCTGTTTGACGGGTCGATTTGAACCATTCCGTCAAAAATATTCAGCGCAATTAGGCGGGCCGTTTTTGGCGATGACCAGATATGCGGATCAACACCTTGTAAATGATCATGGTCTCCGTGTTCTTTCTCGTCCTTTATCAAATCAATTCTTTTGGAGGTTACGAAAAACTGAAGATCGGGATTGGTGGATTGGAAATTCTCGAGCAAGGTTTGTTCAAAACCAAGGTATCCGATCGAAAAATAGGCACTTGCTTCACCCAGCATCATCATCTGTTTTGGGGTAGGCGAATAGGTTTCGGGACCAGCTCCGGGAGGAACAGTCACCTCAACTTTCCAGGTGTCGCCAACAATTTTATCGGCAAAATACTTCAATGGCAAGATGCTCACAAATACTATTTTAGCTTTGGGTTTCGGAGCTCCGGTGAAACAGCCGGTAAGTATTAATCCAACTAAAAAAGATAGGTATATGGATTTTTTCATTCTTTGTTTTCTTTAATTTTTTTTAGGAGGCACCGGATCGTAACCGTGTGTTCCCCATGGGTGACATTTTAAAATTCTCCTTGTAGCCAAATAAATCCCTTTAAAGGGACCATGGATCTTTAAGGCTTCAAGCGCATATTCTGAACAACTTGGGATATGTCGGCATGATGCTTGTGTCATAGGTGAGATGACATATTTGTAAAAATAAACCGGAATCATCAATATTCTGATTAATACCCATCTGAACCAACCAACCACCGTTTTAAACATTTCCCGATCTTCCTAAAATTGAACTACGAAGATATCCAATAATCGCGATTAAAAAATGGGAGAATAAAATCAGCTCTGACGGGTGGATTCGATCAAATCCCACAGATTACCGTAAAGATCGGCAAATACAGCCACGGTTCCATAATCTTCGATAATGGGACCACGGATAATTGAAACACCTTTTGACTGAAGATTCTTGAAATCCCGCTTGAAATCATTGGTTTGCAAAAACAGAAAGACACGACCACCGGTCTGGTTTCCGATTCTGCTGCTTTGTTCTTCGTTGGCTGCTTTTGCCAGTAGGAGACAACATCCTTCAGAACCGGGTGGTGAAATGATTACCCAACGTTTTGATTCACTTAACACCGTATCTTCAACAAGTCTGAAATTAAGCTTTTGCGTGTAAAAATCGATGGCCTTGTCGTAATCGTCAACTAAAAGTGTAACATGAACTAAACGCTGAATCATTACTTCTTTACTTTGTATAAATCATCAACTTTTACCACCTCTATGGCGGTTGAGTCTTTGAGTGTTTTTGAAATCAGACCGTAAGGTGCTACTATAATTTCATCGTCCGGATTGAGACCTTCAAGAATTTCGATGTTTGTATTATCCTGAATACCGGTTTTCACTTTTACTTGACGGGCAAGGCCTTTCCGGTTTACAAAAACAACTTCAAACTGATCGGGATCCTTGGTTGTCACTTTATCCGTATTTTTGTCTGCGCTATCGGTTTCTGTTTCAAGTTTACTGATGTCTTTTTTAGACCCTCCTTCCTTTGTACGTGTTGTAACTGCCTGAATTGGCACCGATATTACACCACGACGGGTTTCAGTACGTATTTCGACCGTTGCCGACATTCCCGGCAGAAAAGGGTACCGGTGTGGATTGGCAACTAAAAGATCTTTATACGAATCCTGAAGCAAGAGAATTTTAACATTAAAATTGGTCACCTGATCGGTAGAAGTTCCTGAAACATTGGCTGAACTTGCGATTTCAGTTACCTGACCATTAAACTTACGTTTCAGATAAGCATCGATTTCCACATTGGCGGTATCCGATTTTTCGACATTCACGATGTCATTTTCATTCACCTCAACTTTTACCTCCATTTTGCTTAGGTCTGCAATGATCATTAAATCAGTTCCCGCAAACTGGTTGGTTCCAACTACTTTCTCACCCTTTTCGACATTCAGTTTAGAAACAGTTCCCGAAATTGGAGCGTAAATCTTTGTTTTCGTAAGGTTCTCCTGCGATTCGTTAAGGCTCGATTCCGCACTTTTAACACCATAACGTGCGGCTTGCACTTCGGACTCGGCAACTTTCCAGGCAGCTTCAATCGTTTCGAAATCGGATTTCGCGATGGTATTTTTCTCATAAAGTTGTTTCGACCGCTTGTAATTCAGGTCTTTTTCAACTAACTGTGCCTCGGCCTGTGCCAGCCTGGCTTTCTGACTGTTGAGTGAAGCTTCGAGGCGATTTCGGTTTGAAATATAAATATCAGGACGTATTACAACGAGCAAATCGCCTTTTAATACTTCATCCCCCTCTTTTACCGGAAGTTCAATAATTTCTCCCGGTACCTCCGGACTGATTTTCACCTCCATCTGAGGTTCTATTTTTCCGTTGGCGGTAATAATTTCGGTTATATCTTTCTTCTGAACTTTTTCAGTCGCAACTTTCAACGCCATTTCTTTACCAAACCAACCCGCCTTTTTCCCAACGATGAGCAGTATTATCAATGCAACGCCCAAAATGCTGAAATACAGTATTTTATTGCTTTTCTTCTTCATGATCAATAGGGTTCTTAATATTCAATAGTTAATGAGTCATAAAACTACTAATAATTATCTGACAATGTGTTCACAGCTGCAAACTTTTATGATTTCGCTATTGTAAGATATGTAAAATGAAAATTCAATTGTATACGACGGTTCGCCGATCCATATTTCCTTATTTATTCTGTGTAAATAAGTCGATATATGATTTAAAATGAGTGCGATAATAGGTTGGATCGTTCATCCGTTTTATCAATGACTGACGGACTTCTCTTGAATAGAACGATTTTACAAGTTGCGGTATGTATTTATAAAATATCCGTTGTCCAAGAAAAACAATTGTCCGGTAAGTATGATAAAATGTGCGTGAGCTCAGGTTAAGATCATGTTTTTTTACAAAGAGCCAGGCTGAAAAGCTGTTTCCGGTGTAAAACCTTCCTTGTGTTCCGAATGCTTTTCCGGCAAAAACAAAATAGGCAATGGCCTTCCGTTTGGCTTCTATAATTGAGAGTGTTTGATTGATATCCGATCTTTTTGAGAGAAGGTATAAATCATACAGATCGCGGAGTGATACGATTCCGTTCAGATGTCCCTGATGATGCAACTGTCCGTGAATAAAATTGAATGCGATTTTATGCCTGTCAGAAAGAACATAGCAACCTTGAAGCGTTTTGATTTCCTTTTTTTCCTGATTAATAATCCCGGCATTAAACCAGCTTAACTCCTTTTCTGTAAGTAAACGGTGAATTTCAAGATAGGCTGGCTCGCCGGGTTTGACAAGTGGCGGATAATGTTTCAAGTCAGCTACATCGAAGTATAAGGAGGGTTCAAACAACACATATCCTTCGTCTTCAAAAATTTTAGCTGTCCGGAGATAATCTTTTTCAGGTATCAGAAAGTCAATATCTCCCATTATCCGTTCTCCAAAATCAGAATAGAGGCCGTCTAATAAATGAGCGGAGCCCTTCAGAAATACCGGACTGATATTGTTTTGATTCAGAATGGCTGTTATCGAACCAAGTTGAACCAGAATCCGTGTGTTTCGCTCCCTGTTTAAATCATATATATACTTTAAATGCTCCGAAAATTCCTCCGGCAAATAATCGATGAGACCGTGTTTTTGAAATTTGAGGTAGATGACCGGCAAAATTAAATGGTCACTGCAGGAGGCCGAAAACCTAAGCCAATCAATAGCGTTGGCCGCATTCAGCCTGATGATTTCTTCCCTGAAAAGGGGATTTTCATCGAGCATCAGGCATTTTCCCATAAAATAAAACCGCTCTTTGTTAGTCATTGTCAAACAGATTGGTGATGGCATCCAAAGCTTTGTTATTATTGGAATATGTCAGCCTGAAAAACGAAACCTGCTGAATTCGTTCGAATAAAATTGCGGCATTGCCGTCCTCCGGCGACATCCAGGCTTGGTCTAATAGTAGCTTGATTGCTTTTACAGGATCCAATTTCTCAAGGTTAAAATCAACGGAGTGGTTATATTCTACAAATATAAAGTCCCGAACGGGAAAAATGGCAGTGGAAATATCAAAATGGGGTGGGGATAAATACCGCACGCTTTTCCCGGGCGAAATATAGGTAAGCGTTTTTTCCTCCAACCCCGGTAATACAGAAGCAAGTAAATCCATTGAACTTTCTTTAACCGACATGGCGATCGGAAATGGGAAAGCACAAAACGAATCGCGGCTGATCGGGACAAAATCATCCGAAATCAGTTGATATCCCTGCGATTGAAGCAATGCAGCGATCGTTGTTTTGCCATGATTGGGAGGTGCTGAAAACAGGATTGTCTTTTTTCCGTTGGTGATCGCGGAAGCGTGAACTGTCATCAGCCAGTCGGCATCTGTTTTGTTGTGCATGACGTTGATCAGGAACATAAAAATCAATCCTTTTACAAGATGGGTCTCATCTTTTGTCCAGATGCCTTTCACATTGCCATCGAAACGAAAAATGATTTGTCCTTCCCAGGCAAACAATTCGAAAACCGGCATTTCACAATTAGTTTCTTTCGTTTCGAAATGACTGAGCAGCGGGTGAAGATATTGTTCGAAAACACGGTTTTCGTAATAAAATACAATCACCTGGTTTCCTATTTTGTAATGATGAGCAGAAAATGGTGAAAACAGATATGTTTTTAGTTCCGCTGTAATTTGATTTAAATCTGTTGGATAGTGATCTGCCTGGCCTATCTTTTTAATTTCCGAACGGATATCTTTTACAAAAACAAGACTTTCAGTGAGTGCTATTCCATAACGGCTGGTGAATTCAATGGCTATTGTTTCTGTTTTAAATCGCTTTGCGATCATCCTGAATACAAACCATGCGGGCTCTTCGAGTAGTATATATTGATTGCCAGGTTGATACCATATTAGATAAGCCTGTCCGATCTTTTGCTTTATGTATGGAATGGTTGGCATTTGGTTACTTGCGAAATCTTAATAGAAATATTTTGCAAGATATATTTTAATAATGATGTATTGCATTATTTATTTAACTTTGTATTAAATTTATGCACTGTCAATAATGCAGTGCTGAATCTGATTAAACCTAAATGACGTATCAAAACACACTTCCGATCGTTGACACAGCCTTTATTATGGTGTGTATCGTCATGGCTGTTTTCTTTTTAGCACTGCCGCTTCCATCAAATAAAGGATTGAATAATTATCGCCTGTCGCTACGGTTTTTAGCAGGTGCATATCTGATAATGGCTATTCTCAACATCGTTGTGATGTTTTTTGATATATCACTTGACAATTTTATATCAATGGAGATTTTGACGATGGCATCCTTTCAGGCAGCATTATTTGCAATTACCCTGATTATACTTTTAAAGCCACAATTTAATACGAAGAGCTACTTAATCAAGCAAATAATACCGATAATAATCCTGAATATTCTCTATTTGCTGGTTTCAAACAGATGGGGAGATCCACAAATATTCAATTTTGACGGTCTGATAAAATTGGTGTTTCATCCGGCAGTAATTGTAAGGGAGTTTTTTCTGCTCTTTTATATTTTCCAGTTAGTATATTTAACCCGTTTATTTTTCGCACAGGAACGCTTATTTGATAATAAGATAGATAACTACTTTGCAGATAACCTGAAGTTACATCTGCCAGGGGTCAGATATTGCTATTATGCTGCGCTTACAGTCGGCATTGGTGCATTAATGTCGTGCTTTATATTATCAAATAAGTGGGAATTGATATTTACGGTCATTTATGCCCTGTTCTACATGGCTTTTGGGATCTATTACATTCAATATCCACGCACTTTTATCCATATTGAACCTGCTATCTATGTTCAGGAAAACAGCAAGGAGGAATTTTCAAAGGCTAACAGGCGAATTAATTGGATTCAATTAAAAAAACAGATTCTGGAGGATAAGTATTACCTGGCAGACGGGGTGAATATCCAGGAAATGGCGCAATACCTCAAAATAGGGCGGACAACGCTTTCCACATTTATCAACAACAACGAAGGGATGAATTTTAACCTGTGGATTAACAAGCTGCGCGTTGAGGAAGCCAAATCGTTGCTTATCGCATACCCAAATTACAGTCTGGCCCAAATTGCTGAATTGGTGGGTTATAGCGAAGCCTCGAACTTTAGCCGGCAGTTTAAACAGATTACAGCCGAATCACCATCTGTTTGGAGGCAAAATAACAAGGCATAGTTCCCTTATGAGCTTTTTTTGATTTTCTGGCACCATATAAGTCGATAAATATTGTAAAAATCATGTATTTGCAGATTCGTACGCTCATTTTGTACGCATTGATAATTGAAATGTACACTGTCCACACTATTTTTGGGTATTGTGAAACGTGATTTTGTTATTGCTCAGGCAGAACCTGATTGAAAGCTCAAAAAATATTAAATCAATTATTCACTTTTCCGTATTAGCGCCGGGATATTGATCAACTTAGGATGAATGTCAATCAACAAAGCAGGAACCTCGGTCAGCAAAAGGAGGATGATGGTCAACAAACGGAGAATGTTGATCAGCACAGGGGTAATGTTGATCAACATAGGGGTATTGTCAATCAACATGAAGGGAATGTGAATCAACATTGGACCAATGTTGACCCACATAGCGTAAATGACGATCAGCACAGTTTAAATGATGATCAAAACATCGGCAAGTCCGAATAAGATACTCTCAAAACAAATTCAATAAATTTAGTTCTATGGTGTTTATTTTTATGTTTAATTTTTTAAAACAAAAAAATTTATGAAAAAAGAGACAGTAGTTTTAGATTTTCTGAGATTTTCGGTACCCAACAAAATTGCATTTGGGCGAACCGTAGTATCAAAAATGAGCCTTATTGCATTGTTTGCCAATCCTGTAGTGGAATATGCAGTTTTAACGGCGATTATTGACAAATTGGAAGGGTTTTACATGTCGTCGCGTGGAGGCGATCACGAACAAATTGCTTTGATGCATCAGGCAGAGAAGGAATTTGATGAAGCGTTCAGAAAACTGGGCAACCAGGCTGATCAGGTGGCCAATGGCGACGCGGCAATTATTCTGTCGACAGGATTTCATCTGGCCAAGCAACCCGGGCCTTCCGAAAAACCCGATTTTCTGGTTGAAGCAGGCAATGTTCCTGGCACTATAATGCTTCACCGTAAATCAGTAGCTGCTGCTACCTCATATGTATGGTTTTACAATGTAGGTGCGGACATGCCAGCTGAAGACAAATGGCTTTTTGGTAGTTGCACCACACAGACTACGTTCGAAATGAAAGGACTTATTCCGTCTAACAAAGTTTGGTTTCGGGTTGCGGCGGTCACTCCTGCCGGAATGCAACCGTATTCGGAGCCTGTGATGAAAGTGGTTCCATAAAACAAATATTAAAACCCCGGTTGTTGAGAGTCAACCGGGGTTTTTTCAGTAAAGCCGCTTCTGATTCAAATTGAAATAGTTTAAAACAGGATTTTTTAGCCGTGAAAGAAAAATGCCGTCTTCCCAAATCCCCGGGAACAGAGGACTAAAAACGGAAATGTGATCAATTCGTTTCCCGGATCCATGTTTGCACAATCGTGACTTTTTCATTTATCATTTTTCGACTGCCTTCTAATTCCAAAAACAGTTCGCCTTTTCTGTCTGATGCCAAAAGTTAGAAGAATGATGCTTATTTTATCCAACTTGTCAAATCGTACGCTCACTTTGTATACATTGATAATTAATGTGTAAATCCAACCCCCTATTTTTGTGCATTAAAAATTTTATAATGTTAATATATCCTTGCTTTTATACGATGTATGATATAAGTAATTCTCGAACTTCATATTTTAAATAACATTTTATACTTGTAACTGACGATCAAAATCATAACCTGACCTGTTCGCTTGTTTGCCTGACCAAATTATCTTAAAAAATATGCAACAACCTTGCCTGACTCCTTCATTTTCCCGCAACGCTTATATCAACGACCATTTTTTAATGGATGAAGAGGTCGTACATCAGTCTGCTCATACTCTTTTGAGTTGCGGTGATAATTTTAGATTGATGAAACAGGCCGTCGATGAACTTTACCGAGTTTTTAGTACGATAACTGGAGTAACCATTGATCAGCTTAATGGCGACAAAGATATATGGCTTCCTTCCGGCAAGGCCATTTCGACTTCGGCTGCAGCGCATTGTTTGCTGGAAATGAAACGTACTGCCGTATTTCTACGGGGAATTAACAGCGCCATTTCATTAAAGATATCGGAAGTTATCAATCGGCCTGTCCGCATACTTTATGCAGGAACAGGTCCTTACGGAACTTTGGTTATCCCGCTTCTTAAGTTGTATAAAGCCGAAGAGCTGACTGTTGATTTGCTCGATATCAATTCCGGATCGTTGGCTGCACTTCAAAAGGTGACTGACGCCTTGACACTAAGTCCTTATATTGGTGAAGTATATTGCACGGATGCCACTACGTTTGTTGTCACAAAACCATATGATATTGTTATTTCCGAAACTTTGCTTGCTTGCCTCAAAAGTGAACCACAGGTGGCCATTATGCAAAACCTGGTGCCGCAATTGTCCGAAGCATGCCTCTTCATTCCCGAAGAAATTTCGGTCGATGCCTTCCTGACGAATCCTAAACTGGAAACAGACCGGTTATTCTATTCAGGGACAGAACCGCTCCCCTTTCAACGCCGTATGATAGAAAATGTATTTAAGTTAAGCAAGTTAAGTATTGTTCTTTCGCGAAAAACACTTTTGGTACCAGAATGTATTATTGCATTTCCGGTACTAAAACTATTTACAACGGTAACGGTTTTTGGCAACGAAATATTAACAGGTAACGACTCGAGTATCACAATGCCAAAGCAATACTTCGATTTCATAAAGCAAAATGCCAGGGAGGTTGAATTCTGGTACGTCCAGGGGGAGAAACCACGAATTGAAGGCCGGGTAGTTAATTTTTCATCATAGTTGAACCAAGTAATAACACAACATAAATCACCATGGATTCAAATTGTCCCAGAAGAGCATTCCTAAGGAAAGCAGCGGGGTTGGCGGCGGTTCTGGTAACAGCACCTTTCTTAGTCAACTCAATTGAACAGAGCGATTCATCAAAAGGCAGTCTTTCTGATCGGCTTTTAACGCCCGGTATTAATCCTGCCTTTCGTATTTATTGCTTCAGGGATGGAAGCATAGAACTTTCTGCTTCCCGAAAGTCAGAAGCGGGAATCAGTCATATTTATAACCCGGGATTAGAGGTCGACGTTTTATTGTTGATTGCGCTGAATAAACCAATAAATGACAATCTCTCTGAAATTGCTAAACGACACTCCATTTCCGAATCGACTTGCAAAGGCAGGGCAGATAAAATGATGAATGAATTCAAATCAAAGGAACTGATTTGTTTTGGCGATTCAATGGAAACAGAAACCTCTTATGCATAGTTGAACCTGTTGCAATGTCACTTTTGCCGATGAATATTTTTATAACAGCAAATGATTCAAGAATAATTAGTTAAATACTATCAAAGAAGCTCTTTTTTACAAGATAACAGAGAAAACATTAGTAACCTTTTAAAATCACCACCTATGGATACATATTTAGGACAGATAAATTTATTTGCGTTTTTATTCGCTCCGCGGAATTGGATGGAATGTGCAGGGCAAACATTAAACGTATCATCCAACTCGGCATTATATGCACTTTTAGGCACCAAATTCGGTGGAAATGGATCTACTACTTTTTGCTTGCCTGATTTAAGAAGCGCATCGCTTTTTACCGTGAACAACAATATGAAGTATTACATTGCAATTCAGGGGATTTTTCCATCCAGAAGCTAAACAAACGAACAATTAATTAACCTTTTAAGAATATACCTATGGAATATCTGATAGGACAGATTATTTTATTTCCTTATGGTTTTGCACCACAATATTTTATGCTTTGTAATGGAGCAGTGCTTCAAAATGTGCAGAACGCAGCACTATTTTCACTTATAAGCAACAAATTTGGCGGCAATGGCACTTCCACATTTGCGCTGCCCAATTTAGCGAATACATCTGCAGTTCCAGGACTGGAATACTATATTGCGACTCAGGGAATTTACCCTTCACGGCCATAATTTATAACCTAAAACGAAAGGACAAAACAATGGACTATTACATGGGCTTAATTGCTCTTTTCCCTTATAGCTATGCCCCGATGAACTGGCTTTTATGCGACGGGCAGATACTTTCAATTTCAGAAAATGAGGTATTATTTACTTTAATAAGAACCGACTATGGAGGAAATGGCTCTACAAATTTTGCATTACCCAATATGCTTGGACTAGAGCCTATCCCCGGAATGAACTATTATATCTGTAATGATGGTCTTTTTCCTGTAAGAGATTAATTAACCCAAAAAACCACTTTAAGCAAAACAAAACGATATAGAAATGGCTAATATACTATTAAACAAACCTGCAACTGCAAGCAATTCCTTTGCACCATTTCTACCCGCCCGGGCAGCAGATGGTAGTATAACAGATCCCAAAAGTCGTTGGGTGTGTTCCCAGTTACCGGCATGGCTGTGTGTCGATTTACAGGGTAGTATCTGGATCAGCCAATGGACCACCTATTTTATGGGTTCGGTAGGATGGGCTGCCAACTATAACCTTTGCGATTTCAAACTACAAGGTAGTTTAGATAACACGAATTGGTTCGACATGGATACCGTAACCGGTAATACTGCGAACCTGGTAAACAGAAACATTACTCCAAGGCTTGTGAGGTATTTAAGGGTTTACATTACCAAGGGTCTGGCCGCAAACAATCAGGTTTCTTCAATTGTCGATTTTCAGGCGTCGGAGTCGTCCAACGCTCCCTTTCTCGCTAATTTGGTTCCAACTGCAGGTTCGCTTAATCCGGGTTTTGCTAGCAGAACCTTCAACTACTCAATTGGTGTGGCAAACACAGTGAGCAGCATCATGTTTACTCTTACGGCTATGCAGCCTAATATGACGATTAAAGTAAACAATACAACTGTTGTAAGCGGTCAGCAAACCCAGGCTATTAACCTTCAGCCTGGAAGCAATACTGTAACCATTGAAGTTACATCGGCTGATAGTACCATGAAAACCACATATACGGTTTTAGTTACCAAAGCTGGAGATTCAAACTTACAACTTAACAGTGTGGATGTTGCTTATGCCGGTCGTAATATTACTCCAGGAACAGTTAATGTGCCGATGGATGCATCAAAGAACAGTTACGATGCTAAAGTTCCTAACGGTGCGAGCACAATAACGGTAACTCCTCATGCTCAGGATTCAACCGTTAAAATTCAAGTAAATGGCAACAATGTTCAAAATAATGGAACTTCCGGTTCGGTTACTTTGGCAACACCGGGTGCCACTGTGGTGTCAATAAATCTTACATCTTCTGAGGGGTCAGATACAAGGAATTACACTTTAAATATTATAAAAGGATAACCAAAATTGGAACAATACACCTGCCTTCGAAATACGAAGACAGGTGTTATTTTATTTAACATTAATAAAAAGCGCAATGAAACAAGCATATTCTTTTAACAACACAAATCTGAAGGATATCGAACAATCCGAAGAACCGCATATCCAAAATATGAAAATGCCGGCTCTTTTCAATTCTCTTCTTAATTCTTTTCGCCAAAAGTGGAGTTATATTATTTGTTTTGTTTTATTAAGTAGCTTTTCTGCTTCTGCTGTAAACAATCTTATAGTTTTAGGAATTACAGCACCTTCAGAAGCAAATGGAACATACGTTTATCAATCGGATGATGCATCAGGTAGGCATATTTGGAAGCATTCAACAGCCACATACTATATTTATTACGACAATACAAATTGGTTTACCTGGAATATTGATGATGACAATGATAATGCTGTCGTATTTTTTTATTCTGGTGGTGGCGAATCTACACCGGTAGGAGCTAATTTTTTGCCAGAGTCAGGAACTACAGGTTCTGTAGTAACTGTAGTAGAAGGTGGGATGCCAGAAATTACAGTACTTGGAAATGGTACTGATATAGGAGATGGAAATAATGCCCCAACTTTTTCAAGGTATACCAAATTTGGTTCTTTTGACGTTTCTTCTGGTTCAGTTACACGAACTTTTAGTATTAAAAACGATGGACTAGCTGCTTTAACGATAAGTAGTGTAGTAATATCGGGAGCTAATGCTTCTGATTTCGCGATTACATCTTCTGCAGCTACTTCAGTGACTGCTTCCGGCCAAACCACATTTTCAGTTATGTTTGACCCATCGGCTGTGGGAAATCGTACTGCGACTATTACCATTACCAATAACGATTCAGATGAAAGTACATACGATTTTTCAATTCAAGGTTATGGCTATACCCCAGGCAATTTAGTCGTTTCAAATATAACAGCACCCGCGGCTGCAAATGGGGTCTATATTCATAAAGGAGTATTAAATGGGCAATATGAATATTGGCAACATTCTTCAGGTTTATATTATCTTTATAGTGGCATTTACAGCCTCCAAACTGTGTGGATGATTGATACCGATACAGACCCTGCAGCTTATTTGTTCAGACAATATTATTATACCGGTCCCGAATCTCCCAAAATAGTTGGTACATGGGCAGATCCTTCAATTGCAACTTCAACCATTAATATTACAGACTATGTTGCAGCTCCCGAGATAAACCTATTCGGAAATAATACCAATATCGTGAATAACGATGTTACACCAGATTTTGCCGATTATACGCATTTTGGTTCAGTTGAAGTACCTGGCAGTACCAAAACCAGAACTTTCACGATTCAAAATACCGGAGGTACTACATTAACTTTAAGCGGATCGACGCCGTATATTGCTATTAGTGGAACCAATGCATCTGATTTTACGGTTTCAGCTATACCGTCCCAGTCAATAACCAGTGGAAATTTAACAACATTTCAGATTACATTTGACCCATCCGGTAGTGGCCCGCGCACTGCGAACGTAACCATTGCCAATAACGATAGCGATGAGGGGACATTTCAATTTGCTATAAAGGGAGATGGTATATTTCCTCAAAACCTCACAGTTTCGGGTATTGCAACGCCGGCTGCCGAGTGTGGTACGTATGTCTATCAGGGTATATCGAACGATTTTGCGTATTGGAAACATACTTCAGAGAACTACTACATCTACAATAATGTACGTAGCGATGACGGTCATCATGAATGGAATATCGACCCGGATATGGATTGCAACAATGCCATTCTAAATTTTAGAACGATCGACAACAATATTTCTTCATCTCCTATTGGGCTTACATGGGCGTATTCAATAGGAAGTGTTGGAACACCGGTTATAACGGGTATCGTACCCGAGATTAATGTGAAAGGTAATTCGGTTTCGATCATTGATGGAGATGTAACCCCATCTGTATCGGATTATACCGATTTTGGTAATCAGCTTGTATGTTCGGGAGCGGTTATAAGAACATTTACCGTTGAAAACACAAGTACTGGAACCCTTTATTTATCCAATCCTGTAATATCGGGCACCAATGCTTCGGATTTTACAGTTACTACCAATCCTGCCAGTACTGTTGCAGCATCCGGGTCAACAACTTTTCAGCTTACCTTTAACCCATCTGCATCGGGAACCCGCACAGCAACAATAACCATTAGTAGTAATGATGGCGATGAAGGAATTTATGATTTTGCAATTCAGGGATCGGGTACTAACATTACAATATCAGCTGTTTCGCAGATAAATAATGCTTGTTTTGGCGGGTCGATTGGAGCGGCCAGTGTAAATGCGGCAACTGGAGGAACGGCTCCATATACTTATAACTGGACACCAGGTAATCCCACAGGCGATGGCACGACTAGTGTAACAGGCCTTCCTTCAGGAACGTGGACCTGTACGGCAACAGATGCTAATGGATGTACAGGAACACAGTCATTTACCATTATCCAACCTACAGCTATTATTTTAACGGCTGCTTCGCAAACCAATATTGCTTGTTTTGGAGGATCGAATGGCACTGCCAGTGTAAATGCAGCAACCGGTGGAACTGGTCCGTATTCCTACAACTGGACACCCGGCAACCCTACTGGTGACGGAACTGTAAGTGTTAGCGGACTTACGGCCGGAACCTGGACATGTACTGTAACCGATAACAACTTATGTACTGCTACACAAACATTCACCCTTTCGCAACAACCGGCATTAGCAGCTGCAACCTCACAAACAAATATAAGCTGCAACGGCGGATCGAATGGTACAGCAACAGTAACTGTTTCGGGCGGAACTGGATCCTATTCATATGCATGGACACCCAGCGGTGGAACAGCAGCAACGGCAAGTAGCCGGGCTCCAGGAGCTTATACCTGTACTATTACGGATGCACTCGGTTGTACCTTAACTAAAACTTTCACCCTTACTCAACCATCAGTGTTAGCCGCAACTACATCGGTTACCAATGTAAGTTGTAATAGCGGAACAAGTGGCACTGCAACTGTATCTCCTTCGGGTGGCACTCCGGGTTATACTTATAGCTGGTCGCCAAGCGGTGGAACTGCTGCGTCTGCTACGGGATTAATAGCTGGAGCATATACATGTACTGTAACAGATGCAAACGGGTGTGCTATAACACGAAATCCCGTGGTTACGCAGCCTAGTGCACTTGTTACTGCTCTCGCATCACAGACAAATGTAAGCTGCTATGGTGGGACAAATGGTGTAGCCAGTATTACTGTTTCTGGAGGAGCTGGCGGGTATACCTATAGCTGGTCACCTTCCGGGGGAACTGGAGCAACTGCCACAGGTTTGGCAGCAGGTTCATATACATGTACCGTAACCGATGCAAATGGATGTGCTAAAACACGAAATTTCACGATAACTCAGCCCAGTGTAATTAATACTTCTTCCGGATCACAGACCAATTTAAGCTGTAATGGCGCATCAAACGGCTCTGCCAGTGTTAGTCCTTCAGGAGGAACAGGTTCATATATATATAGCTGGTCACCTTCCGGCGGAACTGGTGCAACTGCCACAGGTTTGGCAGCAGGTTCATATACATGTACCGTAACCGATGCAAATAGTTGTACTGCAACGCGAAATTTCACAGTCACTCAGCCAGGTGCAATTAATACCTCTTCCGGATCACAGACCAATGTAAGCTGTAATGGCGGAACAAATGGCACCGCCTCTGTAACTCCTTCGGGAGGGACAGGTTCTTATACCTATAGCTGGTCTCCTTCTGGTGGAGCTGCAGCAACAGCCACAGGTTTGGCGGCAGGTGCATATACATGTACCGTAACAGATGCAAACGGCTGTACCGCAACGCGAAATTATACAATTACGCAGCCAGGTGCTCTTAATACTTCTTCCGGATGGCAGACGAATTTAAGTTGTAATGGTGCTTCAAACGGTGCTGCCAGCGTTAGTCCTTCCGGAGGAACTCCGGGTTATACTTATAGCTGGGCACCAAGTGGCGGAACTGCTGCAACTGCTACCGGATTGGCAGCTGGCAGCTATACTTGTACTGTAACCGATGCAAATGGCTGTACCTCTTCGCGAAATTTCACGATTACGCAGCCTGGAGTACTCAGCATTACCGTTGCCTCACAAACCAATTTGAGTTTAATCGGCGGATCAAACGGCTCTGTCATTGTTAGTGTATCAGGAGGAGTACCTTCATATACCTATGACTGGACACCCGGGACACCTTCCGGCGATGGGACAGCCAGTATTACGGGCCTTACAGCGGGAATCTGGACATGTACAGTAACTGACTCAAACGGGTGTACGGGAACAAGAAGTTTTACAATCATTCAGCCTGCAACGATCACATCCTCTGGTGCATCGTCGATAGCAACAACATCGGCCACTTTAGGTGGAAATGCTACTTCAGATGGCGGGGCAACGGTCAGTGAAAGGGGTATGGTCTATTCCACCACCGACAATACACCAACAATAGGAGAGTCGGGTGTAACGGAGGACAGCAATGGATCTGGCACGGGTTCCTTTAGCGAATCGATTGGTTCCTTATCGCCGGGTATCACTTATTACTTTCAGGCTTATGCAATAAATAGCCAGGGCACAAGCTATGGTGGTGTGTTGAATTTTACCACCTCACCTGCAACCACTACGATTTCAGGAACAGCAAACTGGAGTAATGTTGCTGTATGGGACAATGGTTTACCGGGCGCGTCAAGCAATGTTATCATTGGAGCCGGAACCATAACGGCCGACGGTAACTATACGGTAAATAACCTAACCTTAAATCCTGACGGCGCTCTTACGATTCCCACCGGCAAAACACTGACGGTTAATGGTAATCTGGTCTTAACAAGCGATGGTGCGAACACCGCTTCGCTGATCATTGATGGCAGGTTAAATGTAACAGGAACTACAACAGTCGAGCGTTACATGCTTCAAAACAAATGGTACCTGATTTCGCCCACCGCATCGGGTCAGAGCGTTGCAGATTTCTTACGAGCAAACACAAATATTCCGGGCACTTCCATCAGGCGGGCTATGCAGGATTATAATACCACCACGAATAGTTGGAGTGATTATTATACTTCGTTAACCCCCGGAACAATGAATATCGGGAAAGGCTATACATCACGAATTTCATCGACTGGTCATATTGATTTTACGGGGGCTTTAACATGGGGTAATAAAGATATAGCCGTAAGCCGTACAGGTGATAACGGCTGGAACTGTATCGGGAATCCTTATACATCTGCCATTAACATCAATACAGATGCTGATGCCACAAATAACTTCCTTACATTAAACGCCGGTAACCTGGATCCAGGTTATTCAGCTATTTATATCTGGGACGAGTTTGACACCAACACAGGAAGTGAGAATTATTTCAAGGTAATCAGTAATGCTACTTTCACTTTACCAAATACGTCCCTTGCACAAAACAGGATTCAGCTTGGCCAGGGCTTCCTGGTAAAGGTAAAAGATTCACCTTCTGTTGTATCATTTGCGCCTGCGATGCAGCTTCATCAAACGGGATTGGCATTAAAATCGGCCAAAACATCGTGGCCTGCTGTTGAATTAGCGGTTAAAGCTGAAGGAATGAGTGCTTATACAGCGATTGCCTATAACGATCAGATGACCGCCGGATTGGATCCTTCGTTTGATGCAGGTTTACTCAGATCAGGTAATAAATTATCGCTCTACAGTCACCTGGTCCTCGACAATGGTCTCGATTTTGCGATTCAGTGTTTGCCAGAAAATCAGCTCGGGAACCTGGTTATTCCTGTAGGACTTGATTATGCACAGGGTGGTGAAGTGAAGATCTCGGCTCAGTCGGTTGAATTACCAGCCGGCACGAAAATAATCCTCGAGGATAAAGTACTGAAAAGCTTTACAACGCTTGGTGAGGGTGTGGCATACACAGTAAATGTTGGACCGAATACAGCAGGTATTGGCCGGTTCTATCTGCATACTACCAATCAAATAATCAACAGATTTAATAATGCAGTTCTGGCCGGAAAACTGAAAGCTTTTGCGATCAAAAACATTGAAATCCGCATCATCGGCGATGTAAGCGCGGAGGCAGTTGCAACACTTTACGATATCCAGGGACGAGTTGTACTAATCGAAAATCTGAAGGAGGGAAGCTTGAATGTTATCCCGACATTGGCTGTAAAATCAGGAATTTATATGCTCTCGGTGAAGGATAACGGCAAACTGCAGACATTTAAGCTTATGATTAGGGAATAAGAAATAATTATCAGTTTAGAAATAACGATTAACGCACAAAGATATGAAGAAGAATACAAAAGAGATAATGAAGGAAAAACTGACCGGTCTGACAGACAAAAAGATCACGCGGAAAGAGGCTATCCGGAAATCGGGATACATAGCTGTTTCTGCAGTAACGATGATGATCCTACTGGGCAATCCCGAAAAGGCGCAGGCGTCTTCGCCCGCACCTGTTGGTCCTTGGGTTCCCTAAAGTCATTGATTATTAGATAATGGAAGCCTGGAATTACTGATGTGATTTCAGGCTTCTGCGTTTTCGATATTGCATATGAAATAGCCATGAGCGTAAACTTCTCCCTGGCCGAAATGATTATTTGGATATTAGCTTCGCCGATCTTCGATTTCTTGATATTTCGGTGTAATTGTGCCACTTGTTTCGGTGATGTTGTGCCACAAAAAAAGGGATGATTTCCTTGCCAAATTTCTTAATTAATCTGCGTTTTTTTCATCTTGTTTTTTCTCATTGACTCACCTGTTAATTCTATTCGATGGGAAGAGTGTACCATCCGGTCCAGGATAGCATCGGCAATGGTTCCTTCCCCGATTGTTTCATGCCAGTTCTTGACCGGTATCTGGGCGGCAATGATAATTGAAGACTTGTCATATTTGAGTTCAACG
>JANXZJ010000177.1 GCA_025355585.1 Mariniphaga sp.
TACATTGTGCACCCTGTCCAAGCCATTCCGCACGCAAAAATCTCCATCTGATTTCTAATCATTCACATCTGTCACTGATAAACTGAGATTTACAATCCTTTCAACCCCTTTATTATTAATAAAATCTAAAGTTTTATTAATAAATATACCATAATCATCAAATAAGATGATATATTTTTAAATAAATAAGTCATATTTATCAATGCACTTGATAAATTGATCGTTCAATGTATTAAAATCATTAATTTATTTAATACATTTATTGATGAATATACCAGATTCACTGATATATTTTATAAATTCATTTATAATTAAAACGAATTCACTCATAAATTTCTGGCCTGAATCATTGGATATTTAAAAAATTGCATTTAATTTTATCCCACCAATTAATTCAACTCCAAGATTATGGCCAAAACTACCGGAAGAGTCCCCATTTCCCCCAATCCGAAGAAGATGCTTACCATGGCTGCTGATGTTTATAAGAAACATGTAGATGAAGGCACCTCCTCGCCGCTTCTGATCCTCGACGGAACAGACTGGAAGGCTATCGGACCAACGATTGAACAGGCACTCGCCCTCCATAAAGAAGCCGAAATGCATAAAAGACGCATGGAAGCGGCTTATCGCGAACGCGATCTTTTAATTACACCCATCAGCAAAGGGTTAAAAGCCAGCCGAAACCTGCTAAAAGCGATTAACAAGGATAATCCTAAAAGATTAGCAAATTGGGGATTTGAAGTTGACGACTCGGTGAAAAAGGCAAAGGTGAAAAAGCCTGAACACGATTAACAGGAATAAAGGATGAATAGGATTGCCATAAAAGGAATGGTTATTAAGATATTGAGTAGATGAATGTAAATGATATAACCCACTCGATAATTGGATGCGCAATGCAAGTTCATAACATTCTTGGCAACGGTTTCCAGGAAGTAATTTACCAACGGGCATTGGCCATTGAAATGAGATTGTCTGGCTTAGCGTTTGAGCGTGAAATGGAAATGCCTATTTACTACCGTGAACAAAACATCGGAACACGAAGGGTCGATTTCTTTGTCGAAGGTTGTGTAATGGTTGAATTAAAAGCGATTGAAAAGATCATTGATGTAAATAAGGCGCAGGCAATAAACTACCTGGAGGCATATCATATTGCAGATGGATTATTAATTAATTTTGGCGGCCTAAGCCTCGACTTCAAACGACTTTATAATAAAGGCATGGTAAATCCTGCCCATCCTAAAAATCCATCTTAATCGTGTTCAGACAATATAGTGAGAGGGTGACTTGTTCATGTATTAAAAAGTCACCCCCTCACTAAAATCTAATCCTCCCCTTCTGAGAATTCCATCAAATATGCCTTGATAAATCCATCGATGTCGCCATCCATGATCCCCTGCACATTGGAGGATTCGAAACCGGTCCGGACATCTTTCACCAATTTGTAAGGTTGCATTGTATAAGAGCGGATTTGTGATCCCCACTCAATTTTTTTCTTCCCTGCTTCAATCTTTGTGGTCGCTTCATGTCGCCGTTGAAGCTCCAATGCGTAAAGCTGTGATTTTAAAAGCCGGATCGCATTCTCTTTGTTTTGAAGTTGCGACCGTGACTCGGTATTTTCGATGATAATTCCAGACGGCGCATGTTTAAGCCGCACACCGGTCTCCACCTTATTTACGTTCTGCCCTCCTGCTCCGCCGGAACGGAAGGTATCCCACGAAATATCACCCGGATTTACATCAATTACAATCGTATCATCGACTAAAGGTGATACAAAAACAGAAGTAAAAGAGGTTTGTCTTTTCCCCTGCGCATTAAAAGGAGAGATACGGACCAGACGATGTACACCATTTTCACTCTTGAGATATCCGTATGCAAAATCACCTTCAATCTCAATTGTGACACTCTTTACACCAACATCTTCACCGGGAACAAAACTCGCTTCGCGAACCTTGTATTTGTGCTTTTCGGCCCAGCGCAAGTACATACGCATCAGCATATCGGCCCAGTCGTTCGACTCAGTTCCACCAGCACCGGCATTGATTTTTAATACCGCTCCAAGTCTGTCTTCTTCTCGCCTGAGCATATTTTTGGTCTCAAGATCTTCGACCATTCCACGGGTTTCGACAAACTGTTCTTCAAGTTCATCTTCAGTTATTTCCCCCGCTTCACTGTAATCGAACATTATTCCCAGGTCTTCAACAGCCTGGTCAACTGCGTTAAAACCGTCGGTCCATTGTTTGATCGAACGGATCACCATCATTTGAGCCTCAGCCTCTTTGGGCTTCTCCCAGAATTTAGGATCCTGGGCTTTCAGCTCTTCTTCTTCTAACCGAATTAATTTAGTATCGACGTCAAAGATACCTCCTCAGCGCATCCCGGCGCTCAACAAGCTCTTTGAGTTGTTCCTTTAGGATCATTTTTGTTGTTTTTAAATTTAAAGTGCAAAGTTAGAAAAATAGGGACGCGGATGCGATCGGGTTTAGGATTCCTCAATCTTCATCTGCCTTGATCAGTTCACCAGCCAACCGGAAGGCAAGTTCAGCTTCGAAACCATGCCCCTGCGCAAAAACAGCCAGCTTCCCTTTACGTTCGAAGTCAGAAGCACCTTTTATCGATTTGACTTTTGCCTTTAGCAAGCTGTGAAGCGTTTTCAGGTAAAGATCATCATTAATTTGATCGAGTGCTTCACGGACGATTGACTCAGGAATTTGTTTCTGACGAAGCATAAACCTCAATTTAATTTTGCCCCACTTATTAAACCGCAGTTTATCATTCACAAAAAAACGGACAAACCGCTCCTCATCCAAAAAATGATCTTTGACCAGGTAATCAACTGCTTCGGCAATCTCCTCTTCCGAAAGCTCCCACTGTCTGAGCTTTGTAACTACATCGAAACGGCATCGTTCCGATTGACTGCACATTGCCATCACCTTTGTAAGCGCCTGCCGATAGTTGATATTACCTTCCATTTTTAAAATCAATATTCATAGCAAAGGTAAGCGTTCAAGCGTGATTAATTTTTGATTCATGTGCGAAAGTTTTCTCCGGGTTGAATTTTATAACTGTCTCTAAACAAGAAATGAGAACAAAAGGATATAAATATTTCGAAGGTATGCCACCTCTCATCCGATAACAAGAATCAGTTTTAGCCGAATAGTGAGGATTTTTTTGCTATATGAAGGAATATCTATGTTTCGTCCATGCAGAGAAATAAATAACCGAAGAAGAGGAAACCCACACGGTTCATTTGTGATGATTTAAATAGCTGTTGAGTTCAAATTCAGTGTAAATCAGCCATGAATTCTCAGGTCTCAAGAAATGATTCAATAACAGGATCACTTTCTTATTGTTTTTTTAATTTTTCTAACAACTTAGGAAATAATTCATCCCTAACCCAGGTAAAATTGGGTTCGAATTTCAATATCTCCTCATACATCAATTTTGCTTTTGCATCGTCATTAATTGCCTCATAAGCCTTTGCGATAGCCGTAAGTAAACTCAGGTAATTCCAGTCACCTTGAATTTCACTTCCATTTCTCTCCATCATCACTTTGGCTTTTAAATAGTAACCAATCGCATCTGTTTTCGACCCACCCATCAGTGGAGGCATGTGAAACCGAACATTACCCATCTGAATATATCCGAAAGGCTGATTGGGATCGAGGAGCATAGCTTGTTGGGCACAATCCGAACTTTTAGGTCCGATAAAGGGTGCAGAGAATTTACTAAGGGCGATATGGTAACCGTACAAAGCAGATTTGTAAGCATTGATCAAAGATAGCTCAAACTTTTTCGCTTCCAGTAACTTCACATTTCCCTCTGCAAGTTTCAAATAAACAAGCGCTTCATCGTTGTGATCGTTTCCCAGACACCATCCGATATATCCATATTGATAATTCACAAGTTCAAGAACCATCTCATTGTTCTTATCCGTGGTGATATTTAATTTATCAATAAGACTTTTCCAATCAGACATCCGATTATTCACATAGTAATTGTAAATTTCCTCCTTATTGCTTGCATGAAGAGAAAAGGCAAATAATACCAACAGAATAAATGGTTGCAGAAATTTTATTTTTCCCATTGAAATAAATAAATTCATTTATTTGATAAATAACAGAATAGATGCGTAAAACAGGAACTGGCATATAAATATAGCAGACGCCAATGGGTTTTCAGTTCTAACTTTTTTCCATTTTACGAGTCCGTGAAAAACCAGTGCAAGGATGAACCAAACAGAAAAGTTTTGAAGAGGTACTGAATTCCCGTTCCAGTACCACATGTCAAGAAATGGGGCAACCTGTTCTAATACAATATCATAAATAATCATTAGAATTGAAGCCAAAATAACCTGCAAAACTACAGGTAACCGAAACCGTTCCATGATTGAAGCGCTGCAATATACAAGCATTGCCCAATAGATTCCAATCATCAAAGGTGTACCGAACACCTTCAATCCCAACCCTCCACCGTAAATATATTTTCCAAAAATCACTTGCGAATTAACTCCAACAGCCTCAACAAGATAACTGACTAATATGATTGTAAAAAAAACGAACCTTGTATTTTTACTATGCAATGATTTATGAAATAGCAATATAGCAATAAAACTCAAAAGCAGTGCAAACGGAATTAAGATAATAAAGAGTCGCTGCGTAAGCGGGATTCCAATACCAGCAACTCCAATTGTGTAAAAAATGACAAATAATATAATTGTTTTCAACTTTTGCCGAAGCAAATATTTTGACATTATTTCCATAACCGATTAGATTAGCAATTAACGGTACTCTTCACAAAGAGTCCTTCTAATTAATTAATAACAGATTAAACCAAATACCTAACTGATGCTCTTATCTGGAACGGCAAGTATCCTAGTCGCAAGGCCTTCAGCATTATAGTGTCAATTTACCACTAAATGAATAAAACTCCCGGGTAAACATAGAATCAGCCAGGTAGAACGGAACAAGAATTACCATAAAAGTAAGATAAAACCGGGTAAGTATCTGCGATGGACCGATAGATGCAAAATAAATTGCTAAAGATGCAACACTTCCATAAATAAAAGTAAAGCTTTTACGCTATTCAAGAATACTACTGTAGCATGACAAACGATCACAATGACAGATTTAACCCTTGTCCACCAATTACTTAATTACATATTTGGAAAGAAAACGGACCTTCATATCGTGGAGGGAAAGGCTTGCATATGGGATTACAATAAAAACTGCTGTTCTTCCAAAGGCTAATTAAACATCATAATATCCGAATGATATCTGTGAATAAAACGCAATATGCCATATTTTGTGGGTTCCGGATATTCGGATTCGTGTCGCTGATATTTTCTGGCCGAGGAATTTCTGATTTTAATCAACCATCGCTCGTATTAGCAAATGCAATACGTACTTCCAGAAATCCTCCGGTGGATTCGGGATCGCCTTTCTGACAGTCTGAAAATTGGCCTCATTATCTTTTATGATACAGCTTTTACCGTTTCATCAAATGATTGATCCGCTATTTCATTAATATATTGCAATATAACTACTTAATAAAACCATTAATTAGACTGGCATATCCTTGTTGACCCGGACAATTCTCTTTTTGATCTGCTGATCAATCACGATAGGCACTTTCTCCTCAATTACATTTGATGAATCAAGGCCCAGCGCTTTTACATCATTGATGCTTATCCGTCTGACAAAATTATGAAGTGTCATGATAAAAATTTTGAGTGGAGGTAACTTATAATCGCTAATTAATATCCTGTCAAGATTAACATAAAGGAAATCTGCAGGTATAGAATGAGACTTGAGTGATTCGTACTGACTAACCATGCTAACCTCGCCACTCTTTACCAAATCTTCAATCACTTCCTTAAAGTACAGATTAATTTTACGCTCGATTTTAAAACCTAATCTGAAATCAACTTTAATTAATACTCCGGGAATCATATGATGGACCACATATTCAAAGGTATTTGGCGTTTCAAGACTATCGATATGAAGAAACCAATAAGTGGTGGCTCTTTTGGGATGTTTATTGAAAATTGAATACATGATTTTTGACTCAATTTGATCAACCCTATTGGCTTTTGTAATGTAAACCAGATTAGTAGCAATTTTTGGAACAGAAGAGTCGTTGCTAAGCTCTTTAAAAATACCCGGATCCTTCTTAAAATTCACAAAACTGATATACTGGTTCTTAATCTTGCGACCAAAATACCATCCGTACATTACCATAAAGAAAGCAAATGCCAAGGCAATAGTTAACCATCCACCATTTGAAAATTTATGGAGATTGGCATACAAAAATGTTCCTTCAATCGAAAGAAAGACCATTAACATCAGCGCAATAAGAAAAGGATTTACTCTCCGAAGTCTCAAATGAAACGACAAAAGCAATGTGGTCATAATCATCGTAATCGTTATTGACAGACCATAGGCAGCTTCCATTCTCGATGATTCGCCGAAATAAATCACAACAAACGTACAGGCAATCCAAAGAAACCAGTTCACGAACGGGATATAAACCTGCCCCTTTATATCTGTTGGATACGAAATTCTGACCTTTGGCCAGATATTCAATGAAACAGCCTCACTGATAATTGTGTATGAACCACTGATTAAAGCCTGGCTGGCAATGATTGAGGCTGCGGTTGCTATAAATACACCTGGAAGAATAAACCAATCGGGCATAATCGCATAAAAAGGATTGGTGCTGGTCATCGTATCAAGATGCTTAATCAGATAAGCGCCCTGTCCGAAATAGTTGATGAGCAACGCAGTTTTCACAAACATCCACGAAATACGGATATTCTTGATGCCACAATGCCCTAAATCAGAATACAATGCCTCTGCACCAGTCGTCGCCAAAAATACAGCACCAAGCAGAATAACCGCATTTGGGAAGTTACTTATAAAGCGTATGGCATACATGGGGTTTACTGCAGCCAATACACCAGGATCTTTAATCAGAAAACTTAAGCCTAATATTGCAAGCATCGAGAACCAAATTACCATTACGGGTCCAAAAATCTTTCCCATAAAACCAGTTCCAAATTGCTGGAAAAAAAACAGACCTGATAAGATCGAAATCACAACCGGGACGACTGCAATATTGGGATGAATCAATTTTAAACCTTCAACTGCAGAAGTAACGGTAATGGCGGGCGTTATAACCCCATCGGCAAGTAATGCACTTCCGCCGATCATTGTAAATATAGCTACCCAATTATTTTTTCGCCTGATGAGTGCAAAGAGTGCAAAAATACCTCCTTCACCGTGGTTATCTGCCCGAAGTGTAATAATAACATACTTGATGGTGGTTTGCAGGGTTAGGGTCCAAAAGACGCAGGATAAGGCTCCGAAAATTAAAAATTCATTGTACTCGGTGGAAGCATTGATGATTGCTTTAATCGTATAGAGAGGGCTTGTACCCAGATCGCCGAATACGATACCTAAAGTAATAATTAAACCCGCTGCAGAAACCTTACCAATTCCGGTATGTTGTTTATTCATAAAGATTAACCTGTTAATCTATCTCATTTTTTTGAAGAAAACGTTGGCAAAAGTAATCACCAATTTGATGAATTATCCTAATGTATTGTGAAAAAGAAAATAAAAAGGAAAACCATACACCTTCAAAAAGAGTTATCTTACTTCATATATGATAGATAGCTGTCGAAAAGTATATATTAAATAATTAATAAATGTTAAAAAAAGAGCCGGATTCTTTCGAAACCAGCTCTTCGTATAAAACTAAATTCAGATTATCTGATTATTTCGCAACCCCCTAAATAGGGTACGAGAACTTTTGGAACACGAATTCCATCAGGAGTTTGATAATTTTCGAGAATAGCAGCTACAATTCGGGGCAGCGCCAAAGCACTACCATTTAAGGTATGCGCTACCTGCGGTTTGGCACGCCCTTCCTCGCGGAAGCGAAGTTTTAATCGTGTCGCCTGAAAAGACTCAAAGTTTGAAACTGACGACACCTCAAGCCACCGCTCCTGTGCTGCCGACCACACTTCGAAGTCATAAGTAAGCGCTGAGGTAAAGCCCATATCACCACCACACAAACGTAAAATACGATAGGGCAATTCCAGTTTCTCAACAAGCGTCTGCACATACAATACCATGTCATTCAACGATTCATACGATTTATCGGGATGCGCAATCTGAACGATCTCCACCTTATCGAACTGGTGTAAACGGTTCAATCCACGCACATCCTTACCATACGATCCGGCTTCACGGCGGAAACATGCAGAATAAGCAGTTGTTTTGATTGGCAAATCTTTAGCCTCAACAATCACATCGCGAAAAATATTGGTAACTGGTACTTCGGCTGTGGGAATCAAATAAAGGTTGTCAGTTTTGTCGTGGTACATTTGCCCCTCTTTATCTGGAAGTTGTCCTGTACCAAATCCTGAAGCTTCATTCACAAGGTAAGGGGGCTGAACCTCAAGGTAACCATGTTCACGTGCCTGATCAAGAAAAAAGTTAATTAAAGCACGTTGAATTCTGGCTCCATAACCTTTATAAACCGGAAAGCCGGCACCTGTAATCTTTACACCAAGCTCAAAATTAATCAAATCGTATTGAGTAGCCAGCTCCCAGTGGGGTTTAGCTCCCTCGGGCAGAACCGGTATTTCGCCGCCTGTAGTAACAATCAGATTATCCTCTGCACCTTTACCTTCCGGAACCAACGGTGAAGGAAGATTTGGAAGTAAAACCTGAAGTTGAGCGAGTTCTACATCAATCACATCAAATTCACTTTCAAGATTTTTGATCTGGTCTTTGATTTCAACTGTCTTCTCTTTTGCAGAATTGGCTTCCGATGCTTTCCCATCTTTAAATAGTTGCCCTATTACTTTCGAGAGCTGATTCATTTCGGCTTTTTGGGCTTCAGCCACAATTTGTACCTCGTTGCGTCTCTGGTACAATGCGATCACTTTCTCCACAATTGCACGCGCATCGAACCGCTTAACAGCAAGTCGTTCAATGACTAATTCAGGATTATCCTGTATGAATTTTAAATTTAACATTCTTAATTTTGATTTATCAACACCAAAAGTACAAATAAAAAATCTCCTGTTTTATTACCAGGGTAACAAAACAGGAGATTAATATCGTTTTCCTAAATCCGGATTTACTCTACAGATTTAAAAGGGAGAACAGAAACGTATGATTTGTCATTTCTCTTCTTGCGGAACTCAACAGTGCCATCGATCAATGCAAAAAGCGTATGATCTCTGCCAATTCCAACATTTGCTCCGGGATGATGTGAAGTTCCGCGCTGACGAATAAGAATATTACCAGCAGTAGCAGCTTGTCCACCATAAATCTTTACGCCCAGGCGTTTGCTTTCTGATTCGCGGCCGTTCTTCGAACTACCCGCTCCTTTTTTATGTGCCATGGATAATCTTTTTTAAAATTTACGCTAAAATGTCAGTAATTTGAATTTGTGTCAGGTATTGACGATGACCGTTTTTCTTCTTGTAACCCTTACGGCGTTTCTTCTTGAAAACGATCACTTTGTCACCCTTTAGATGCTTAAGCACCGTTGCAGTGATTTTTGCACCTTCAACAACAGGAGCACCAACACTGATAACACCATCATTGTCAATAAGTAATACTCTTTCGAAAGATACTTCTGCTCCTTCATCCTGTGGAAGGCGGTGCACGTAAACCTTTCTTTCTTTCTCAACCTTAAACTGTTGTCCGGCGATTTCTACAATTGCGTACATTCTTACAATTTATTTTATTTGGGTCCGGCTGGCGGGAAACCTACATCTCCTCTTTTAGAGCCACCCTGAACAATTGGAGTGCAAAAGTAAACATTCTGATTTATACTACCAAATGGAGAAAAGAAATATTTAAAGAAAAGAAGGATTGCCCTGCTAATTTGAACCTGACTGATTCGCAGCAACCCTAATTTTGATTAATTACTCACACATGGCATAGCAACATGACGGAACAGAAAATTTATTTTTACTTTTAGGTCGAAAAGCAATAGCTCACTACAGACTAATTTATTCAAAACCATGCGATATTCATTTATAATATTGATATTCTGTTTCTTAAATATCAACATTAAAGCTCAGCAAAACAATGTTCCGGTTTTTACTTCCGGTACCGAAGGTCACAAAAGCTACAGGATACCTGCAATTATTCAATTGCCCCAAGGCGATCTGTTGGCTTTTGCAGAAGGGCGGGTAAACGGATCAGGCGATTTTGGTGATATTAATATTGTTCTGAAACGGAGCAATGATCAGGGGAGAACCTGGAGTTCTATTGAAACCATTGTTGATTACAACAACCTCCAGGCCGGAAATCCTGCACCTGTGGTTGACTTGCTCGACCCAAAATACCCGAAAGGAAGAATCTTTCTCTTTTACAACACTGGTAATAACCATGAAGCGGAGGTTCGGAAAGGAAATGGACTCCGCGAAGTTTGGTTCAAGACTTCTGTTGATAAAGGCAAGACCTGGACAGAACCTGTAAACATTACCCTTCAGGTACATAAACCTAATCAACCTAAAATCAATACTTCCTACAATTTTAAAGAAGATTGGCGGCATTATGCCAACACTCCTGGTCATGCCATGCAACTTACATCATTGCCCTACAAAGGCCGAATTTACATTGCAGCAAATCATTCCGAAGGAAAGCCTCAAAAAAATGATGACGACTATTTTGCACATGGGTTTTACACCGATGATCATGGCAAATCCTTTAAATTAAGTGAGAATGTAAATTTACCGGGGAGCAATGAATGTAGTGCTGCCGAACTATCAAATGGCCG
This sequence comes from Mariniphaga sp., assembly GCA_025355585.1. Classification (GTDB taxonomy): domain Bacteria; phylum Bacteroidota; class Bacteroidia; order Bacteroidales; family Prolixibacteraceae; genus JAAFHB01. The sequence goes on from JANXZJ010000177.1 coordinate 10,804, forward strand.
GTTGATGATAAATGCCAGAAATCAGAAAGGCAATATCAGGGCACGGATTGTGGCAATCAGCAATAATGGTGGTGAAACCTGGGATAGCATCTACTTCGACAAAAATCTTCCTGACCCGGTTTGTGAAGGCACCATCCTGAATACCGGCACAATGCATGGGAAAAATATTCTCGCCTTTTGCAATGCTGCCGATCCAAACGAGCGCAATAATCTTACACTTCGGATAAGCAAAGACGAAGGATTAACTTGGCCACTCTCCTTCCCGATTGATAAAAATCCGGAAAAAAAGAAATCTGACTTTACTGCCTATTCCGATATTGTAAAAATCAGTAAGAACCGAATTGGTGTACTTTACGAAAGAAATGACTACTCTCAGATCGTTTTCAAAGCAGTAAAATGGAAATGAGGTATTTTCCGCAAAAATTCATAAAGTTCATCGATCATTGTTTTCATTCAATTTATTAAATTTGTAGGATTGATCACCAAAGTTACTACTCACCTTAATATTACAATTATGAAGAACAGTGTTTCGAAACCCATGAGCCGCAGAGGATTCATAGGTTATTCCACACTTGCATCGGCCGGTTTTATGATTGTTCCTGCTCATGCAGTTTCAGGATTAGGGCATATTGCCCCAAGTGACAAACTGAACATCGCCGGTGTTGGTATTGCGGGAATGGGCAGAGGTAATCTGGCCAATGTCGCAAAGACGGAAAATATCGTAGCGTTGTGTGATGTCGATTGGGGAGAGGCATCAGCCAAAGTCTTTAAAACTTACCCTGGTGCAAAGCAATACAAAGATTTCCGGATCATGTTAGATAGCCAGAAAGACATTGATGCATTGGTCATTGCCACACCTGATCATACCCATGCGGTAATCAGTCTGGAGGCAATGAAACGTGGCAAACATGTTTTCACCCAAAAACCACTTACCCATACCGTTCATGAGGCAAGAGTGCTGGCAAAAGCGGCTAAAGAATATAAGGTAGCAACCCAAATGGGAAACCAGGGTCAGGCAGGCGAAGGAACACGGCGGCTCAGAGAGATGATTTGGGATGGCGTTATCGGGCCGATCCGAGAGGTGCATGTATGGACCGACAGGCCTAACAATGGTCTTTTAAAAACATATTGGCCCCAGGGAGTTGGCCGCCCCGTTGAAACTCCTCCGGTTCCGGCAGATCTTGATTGGGATCTGTTCGTTGGACCCGCTCCTGTTCGTCCATACAACCCGGCCTATCATCCGTTTAAGTGGCGTGGCTGGTGGGACTTTGGTACGGGTGCCCTTGGTGACATTGGCTGTCATTCATTGGATCCAATTTTTCGCGCACTCAAACTGAAATATCCAACCAGTCTGCAGGCAGTGTCTACCCTTGTCAACGAAGAAACCTATCCTTCAGGCTCGATGGTGCGTTATGAATTTCCGGCACGTGAGAATATGCCCCCCGTTTCTCTTACATGGTACGATGGCGGACTTCGGCCGATGCGAATACCTGAACTCGACGAAGGTATGCAGATGGGTTCAGGTGGAACACTCTTTATTGGTGATAAAGGGAAAATTCTCGATGACAAAATCCTTCCGAAGTCGTTGCGGGAATCTTATAAAACCCCAACGCCATATCTTCCAGCTTCTCCCGGACACGAAGAGGAGTGGATATTAGCGTGTAAAGGCGGAGTTCCAGCCGGTTCTGACTTTGAATGGGCAGGGCCGCTTACGGAAACCGTATTATTGGGGAACATTGCGCTTCGCAGGGAGCTGAAGGAAAAACTAAGCGGTCAGGCATTAAACTGGGACGCTGATAAATTCGGTTTTCCGAATCTGCCTGAAGCTGACAAATTCCTTCATTACGAATACCGGAAAGGATGGAATCTATAACCTCGTTATTTTAATCCAATCGATAATCAGCTCAAAACTTCCGGATTGCTTCTCAGAAATCAGAAAGCCAACATGACTGATATCCAGATTATTCAGGGGAAGAACATTAGATAGTGTTCTTCCCCTGAATGTTGGAACGAATTCAGTTGGTAAGAATTCATGCTCTGTCCATTCATCCTTTATTGTTGAAAAACTACAGGCATAGGCCACCCCGTCGAAGTTTTGATCAGTCCGGATTCTAAGACTGTATGTTTTACCATCTCCTTTCACCCGGATTACAATTTTCTCAAAGTTTCCTGAAACCGACTCACGCAACGATGCTCTGACGGAAGCAAAACCACCATTATTCTGGAGCGAAACCCTTCCTGAAAATACACCAGTCTGATCAGTCTCAATTTGGAAGTTACTTTCAGAAATTCCACCCATCACCCCATCATTGATGGCTACCCAATTCAGGTGATTGGTTGAATTAAAATCCTCGATCATAGTCTCCTTTCCCATTTTGGTTGTCTTATTTTGCATTGAAACAACTATTTGAAGCACGATCATTGTCCCTATTGCTTCATGATTTTGGAATATTATATTCCAATAAGTTAACCGACAGAATGACTAATGGTTCAATAAAATCCTCATTTATAAAGGACCAACTTCGGATCTTAGAACTAGTTTTTCCCGGTATCGATAACAGTAAAACAGTGTTTCAAAAACAGCAATTTGAAATAAATTCAAAAAAGAAGAATAATTCATACCTTTAACGACTAACAAAACGCCGCATATCAACTTAAAAGATACAATCAGAAAAATGAAGGCAAAAACTCAGTTGAACCAGAAATTGCTGAACAATTGATAAACAGCGATGAACACAAAATGATGGCACCAAATTCTGAATATAAACCGGAAAAGAAATGATTTCAATCGAATTAAAAAACCAAATAAACCAATAATAATGAAACGATTACTTCTTCTAACTCTTCTTGGAATTTTCTCCTGGTCGGTCTCTATTGGAAAGATTACACCGACCAAACTTACGTGCGAATACCTGAAAAACCCGGCAGTGGTTGATGTTACTCAACCCCGGTTGGCTTGGGTAAACATTGCTGATAAAGAGGAACGCGGCCAAATTCAAACGGCATGGCAAATCAGGGTAGCCTCTTCAAAAAAACAGCTTGAAAAACCCGATTTATGGGATAGCCAAAAGACAGTCAGCGAATTAAGTAAACGGATTGTCTATGCCGGCCAACCCATGACTTCAAGGATGGAATGCTGGTGGCAGGTACGCGTATGGGACAAAAACGGAACTGCTTCAGGATGGAGCGAACCTGCACAGTGGCGAATGGGTTTACTGAACCCTTCGGATTGGAAAGCCAAATGGATCGGAGCACCCTGGCAAGGGGAAGAGGCGTTGCCCAAACCTTCAAATCCAAATGTTCTTTTACCTGAAAATTTACCTCCTCCTGCTCCGATGTTCCGAAAAGAATTCAATATTGAAAAAAAAGTAACCAAAGCAGTCGCATTTGTTACCGGTCTGGGATATTTTGAACTGTACCTGAACGGGCAAAAAGTGGGCAATGATGTGCTTGTTCCGAATCAAACCAATTACGGAAAACGTCCCGGGTTAATCAATGAGTATATCCCTGTGGAAGATAATTTCAGAGAATACAAGGTAATGTACCTGGCTTATGACATTAAAGATCAATTGAAAAAAGGAGGTAATGCGCTGGGAAGCATTCTTGGCAACGGCTTCTATAACCCTGCAAAGCATTGGACCGGCGCATACGGGACTCCCCGTTTTTTAGCACAGATACATATTACTTACGAAGATGGCAGTGAAGAAATCGTTGTAAGCGACGAAAGCTGGAAAGTTTCCAAAAGTCCTATATTGATGGACATGGTTTATTACGGTGAGCATTACGATGCCCGGAAAGAACAAACCGGATGGAACCTACCCGGGTTTAATGATGCAATCTGGGAACCTGCCGTGATTCGAAAAACACCTGAAGGAAAACTGGTTGCCCATACAGCCAATACCGACAAGGTCATGGAGCGACTGAATCCGATCAAAATTGAAAAGCTGGCCAACGGAAACTACCATGTCGATTTTGGAGTTGAAGTTTCAGGATGGGTTCGTCTGAACCAGGTAAAAGGACCCGCAGGACATAAAATTGATATCAAGTACCTCTGCAATACTTATTCGGGCGACAATTCCTATATTTTCAAAGGCGAAGGAACAGAATCATATGCCGCACGATTCAATTGGTTTGTCTTTAGCGGTGTTGAGATCAGTAACTGGCCAGGTGAACTCAAACCCGATCAGATTACCGCTGAAGTAGTTCATACCTACGTTGAAGAATCGTCCACTTTCGAAACATCCAATCCGCTTTTTAACGACATCAACAAAATATGGCGCAGAAGCCAAACCGACAACATGCACGGCGGCATTGCAAGCGATTGTCCGCACCGCGAGCGCTCCCCCTACACCGGCGACGGACAGGTATCCAGTGTTATGGTGATGCACAACTTCGATGCACGGAATTTCTATCACAAATGGATTCAGGATATGCTTGGTGCCCAGAATATAACTACTGGTTATGTTCCAAATGGCGCACCGTGGCAACCAGGTTGCGGAGGTGGTGTTGCCTGGGGTGCAGCAATCTGCATTATGCCATGGGAATTTTATCTTCACTATGGAGACAAAGATATGCTTGAAGATAATTACGTGGGAATGAAGGAATACGTCCGGTATATGCTCAGCTGGGTAGATAAAGATGGAATCATGTTTTCGAAGCGCACTGGTAAAGATGGTAAAGAACTTCAATGGTTCAATCTTGGCGATTGGGTTGCTCCCGGAAATTTGCCACCTGATGAAATGGTCCATACATTTTACTTTTGGCGTTGTGCCGATTTAACTGCCCAGGCCGCAAAGGCACTTAATAATCCGGAAGATGCCACCAAATATGCAGCATTGGCTGAACAGACCAGACAAGCATTTTTCAAACGCTTTTACGATGAGAAAAATGGCACCTACGGAAAGGCTGGCGGAAATATTTTTGCACTCAAAATGGGTGTGCCTACGAATCAATATAACATGGTAGTCAAAGTTTTGAAGGAAGATATCAAAACAAACAAAGGGCATCTCGATACCGGTATTTTTGGTACCCAGTTCTTTTTCGAAGTGCTTTCGGAGAATGGGATGCACGATCTGGCTTACGAAGCTATAAATAAGAAAGATGAGCCTGGTTATGGCCATTGGCTTGAGTTGGGTTCAACTACTACCAGGGAACAATGGAGCGAGGAAGGTTCGCATAATCACCCGATGTTTGGCGGCGGACTGGTTTGGTTTTACAGAAAACTCGCAGGAATGAATACTGATCCCGCCGCACCGGGCTACAAGCACATCATTTTCCATCCGCAGCCGGTTGATGATATCAAATTTGCAAAGTATTTTAGCCAGACGTCCAATGGCGAGGCCGGTATTTACTGGGAAAATGAAGATTCGCAATTCTATGCGGAGGTAACTGTTCCGGTTGGCAGTGAGGCAACCGTTTATGTGCCGTTAAGGAAAGGGAAACAAATTCTGGAAAGTGGTCTTCCGATTTCTAAATCCGGTGATATAAAATCAATGGGAGAAGAAGAAGGCTACCAGGTATTTGCAGTTACAAGCGGACAATATCACTTTGTATCGAAATAAAAACCAGTATTATGCAATTAATAAGTCATTTAGGGTTGAGGTAGATGTAGCCCGATTAAGAAGGCGTCAATGTTCCGTGGATACACAGCCCCAATAATATTGGTCCTAAATTTCAATTTATTCAACTAAATTTTGTATGTTCGATCTTCGATTAAAACTACTACCAATGAGCACATTTACCCGACGAAATTTCATCAAAACTTCTGTAATCGGATCAATTGCAGTATCCGGAATGTCAACATTATCTGCTTTTACCAGCTCACAGGAACTTGTTAAGAAAGAGGCTTCTGTTGCGCTGACGAC
>JANXZJ010000192.1 GCA_025355585.1 Mariniphaga sp.
CTTCGAAAATCGCCAATTTTTTCTTTAATTCCAATTTTTTCAAATAATTGTGAGCAATCCAAACTCGTTTGTGAGAATTCTTGTAACTTAATTTATGCGAATAGGTTGTAATATTAAATTTAAGGCAATCATCGCTGAAAAGAAGGTATAGGGCTATTGAATTTTGCAAATTGAGATTATTCCAGCAAAATATTAGTAACCTGAGTTCGATATAAAAAAAGAGGGGGGAAATTTGGAAAATATAAGGGTTGTTTGTATATTAAGACGCTCAAATACAATAACATACATTTAAAAACAACCCTTATGTTGATAGACTCAAAATTAGTGGATATTTTCTTCTGTGCAGATGAATTTTGCAAAGATTTCAGTAAAACGTTGGCGGGGGCTCAACTGCGCTCTGACAACTCTAAAAAGAGCCGGAATAAGCCTTGCAAACTCTCGGAATCAGAGGTGATAACGATTTTAATCGCTTTTCATTTAGGAGGCTATCGTAATCTAAAACATTTTTATACTCAATATGTGCAAGTTCATCTAACAAATGAATTTCCTGAAACTGTTTCTTACAACAGGTTTGTTGAACTTCAGCAAAAAGCACTTTTACCAATGGTTATATTTTTGAAAATGGTGAGATTAGGTTCCTGCACTGGAATATCAATTGTTGATGCAACAGCACTGAGAGTTTGCAACAATAAAAGGATCTTCAACCATAAAGTTTTTGATGGAATTGCACAGCGTGGAAAATCAACTATGGGCTATTTCTTTGGCTTTAAGCTACATTTGGTAATCAATGACAAAGGGGAAATACTGAATTTTGTAATCACTCCTGGAAATGTCGATGATCGGGAACCATTGAAAAACAGGGACTTTCTGAAAAAAATATTCGGAAAACTCTTTGCTGATAAAGGATATATTGGACAAGAACTCTTCAAGCATTTATTTATTAATGGAATACAGCTCGTTACTGGCATAAAAAGGAATATGAAGAATTGTCTTATGTCGATCAATGACAAGATATTACTTAGAAAAAGATCCATTATTGAAACAATTAATGATGAATTAAAGAACATCTGTCAAATTGAGCATTCACGACATAGATCATTTGGAAATTTCCTTACAAACCTTATCTCTGGATTGTTAGCATATTCTTTTCTTCCTAAAAAACCATCAATTAAATATGATGTGGAACCTACTTATGGACAATTGGCTCTTTTTTAATCTTTTGCTTATTTCGAACTCAGGTTAATACAATGCAAAGGTGAATTCTTTTAATCCGGAAAGTGTTACACAATTTCTAAAAAGAGTTACATTTTTCACATAAGTCAAAACTATAACCGCACCTGACTGTTTTATCTGTATATAGTAATATAAACAGAACATATGGATATTTTATCAAAATTGAACACCCGCTATGCCACAAAGGTTTTCGACCCAACGAAAAAGGTTACGGATGCGGATATGGAGAAATTGCTTGAAGCAATAAGGTTATCTGCTTCATCCTACGGATTACAACCCTATAAAGTATTGGTAGTTAAAGACCCAAAAATCAGGGCTGAGCTTCGCAAAGTAGCCTGGGATCAGCCTCAGATTACCGATTCATCAGCACTGCTGGTTTTCGCCGTTAACTACGAAACAAATGCCAAGTCTGTGGATGAATTTGTTGATCTGATTTCGCAAACCCGTAATATTCCCAGGGATGCTTTGTCCGGATATGGCGATATGATGAAAGGATCCATTCAGAGTCAAAGTCCTGAGCAAATTGAAACATGGGTGAGCAAACAGGCTTATATCGCGCTTGGTTTTGGTCTTGTATCTGCCGCTGTTTTAGATCTTGATGCTTGTCCTATGGAAGGATTTAGTCCTGCTGATTTTGACCGGATTTTGGATATTAATAAATTAGGTTTAAAATCCAAAGTGATTATGGCTGTTGGCTACAGATCGAAGGATGATCATTATCAGGATCTTGCCAAAGTGAGAATGAAGACAGAGGATTTGTTCATTCGGGTATAGATTAGGTATTAATTTGAACGCGGATTTCTCAGATATTAAAATCTGAAGGAATCCGCGTTTTTTGTTTCTGTTTTATTTGCCCGAATTATTTCGTTACAAACTGATGAATTCGTTTTGCAGCATCGCGTCCCGAGCGGATTGCCCAAACGACAAGGCTTGCACCCCGTGTGACATCGCCGGCAACAAAGATCTTATCAAGATTTGTGCTGTTATCAAGTGATTTAACGTTGCCACGCGGATCATATTCAACGCCTAAACTGTCGAGTAACCCAGTATGAACAGGTGATAAAAATCCCATTGAGAGAAGCACGAGATCCGCTTCGATGAGTTCTTCTGTTCCCGGAATCTCTTGCATAATCATCCGGCCATTGTCGCGAACCCATTCAACCTGCGCAACTTCAACTCCTTTAAGATGCCCATTTTCACCTATGAACCTTTTGGTAACAAGACTCCATCTTCGTTCGCATCCTTCGAGATGTGAGCTGGATGTGCGGAGCGTATTCGGCCAATATGGCCATGGATTGTCTTCACCCCGTTTTTTGGAAGGTTTGGGAAGAATCTCAATCTGAGTTACAAACGCGGCTTTTTGCCGGATGGAAGTACCTACGCAGTCGGATCCTGTATCACCTCCTCCGATGACCAAAACTTTCAGATCTTTAGCAGATATCCGAACTGTTTCATCTACGTTCTCTCCACTTACAACCTTATTTTGCTGCCGGAGGAAATCCATTGCGAAATAAATACCTTTCAATTCGCGTCCTTCAGCCGGTAAATCGCGCGGGTCCATTGCTCCGCAAGCCAGGCAAACAGCGTCAAAATCGTTCAGAAGCTTTTCAGCCGGAAGATCAACTCCCACTTTTGTATTTACCTTGAATGTAATCCCTTCCTTTACAAAGAGGTTGATCCTTCTGTCGATCACCGTTTTATTTAATTTGAAATCGGGGATTCCGTAACGGAGCAAACCACCAACTTTGTCGTCCTGTTCAAAAACTGTCACAGTATGACCTGCCTGATTAAGCAGATCGGCCGTTGATAGTCCTGCCGGACCGGAGCCGATAACTGCAATCTTTTTACCCGTTCTTTTTGTAGGTATTTGTTCAACAACATGACCAAGATCGAACGCTTTTTCAACGATCGAACATTCGTTTTCACGTATCGTAACAGCCTCATCGTGAATTGCAAGAACACATGATTTTTCGCACGGGGCAGGACAGATTCTTCCGGTAAATTCCGGAAAACTGTTTGTCGCTGAAAGCAAATCATAAGCTTCTCCCCATTTGCCGCGGTAGACTGCATCCTGCCACTCGGGAATATTACTTTCTACAGGACAGGAACTGTGACAGAAAGGTATGCCGCAATCCATGCACCGCGAAGCCTGATCTTTACGATCGTTTTCGTTAAGTGTCTGTTCTACCTCACCATAATCAAATATCCGCTCATTGATGGGGCGGTATCCGCCCACTTTTCGTTCTATTTCGATAAAACCTTTTGGATTTCCCATTTTTCTAAACTTTAATCTTCTTTTGTGTTAAACGTTTTTCTTGTACTAAAATTACTCCCTCCGGTCTGGTGCATCTTCAGCCATTTCAAGCTTACGTTTCACCTCTTTCAGTTTCATTTCGTTCAACACCTTTTTGTATTCTAATGGAATGACTTTTACAAATTTTGGCAGGTATTCTTCCCAATTGGTAAGAACCATGCTTGCCAGCGGGCTTTGTGTATACAGGAGATGCTTTCCGATCAATTCCTGCAATTCCGAAATATCTGCCTTGTCTTCAACCGGACCCAATTCTACGAGACCTTTGTTGCAGTAATATTCAAAGTCCCCGTTTACGTCGAGAACGTAGGCAATTCCACCGCTCATTCCGGCAGCAAAATTACGACCTGTTGTTCCCAGAACGACGGTGCGTCCGCCGGTCATGTATTCGCAGCAATGGTCGCCGGTACCTTCAACAACCGCATTTGCTCCTGAATTACGCACGCAAAAGCGTTCGCCTGCAACTCCTTGAATGTAAACATCTCCACTTGTTGCGCCATAAAGCGTTGTGTTTCCAACAATAATGTTTTTATCGGGTGCAAAAGTTGAGCCATTGGGTGGAAGGACCACAATTTTACCACCCGAAAGTCCTTTCCCAAGATAATCGTTGGAATCACCTTCAAGCCGGAATGATACTCCTTTCACCAAAAAAGCGCCAAAACTCTGACCGGCAGTTCCACGGAAAGTACAGTTGATTGTATCTTTCGGCAAACCTTCTTCTCCGTAACGCTTTGAAATCTGCCCGGATAACATTGCGCCAACCGTACGCATCACATTGTTAATTTCGTGGGCCAACCAAACTTTTTCACCACTCTTAATGGCTTTGTTTGCTTCGCGGATCAATGTTTTATCAATTACATCATCCAGATTTTTAGTATTCGGTTGTGTATTGTGAATTGGATATAGTTTAGCCTCTTCCGGAAGATTTAAAAATTTCGATAAATCGACATTTTTCATCTTCCAGTTGGTCACTTCGTGATTCTGTTCCAGAAGGTCAACCCTGCCGACGAGTTCATCGAAGGTGCGCACACCTATTTCAGCCATGTATTCCCGAATTTCTTCAGAGATAAAAGTGAAATAGTTGATTACGAATTGTGAACGGCCTAAGAAGCGTTTTCTCAGATTTTTATTTTGTGTTGCGATACCGGCAGGACAGGTATTCAAATGGCATTTGCGCATCATGATACATCCCAGTGAGATTAAGGCTCCCGTAGCGAATCCAAACTCTTCACCACCAAGCATTCCCATAATCACTACATCGCGACCTGTCTTTAACTGACCATCGACCTGAAGTTTAACGCGTCCGCGTAAATTATTCATGACAAGTGTCTGCTGTGCTTCGGCAATTCCAAATTCAGCTGGCAACCCGGCATGTTTGATTGAACTGGCCGGTGAGGCTCCTGTTCCTCCTTCGCATCCGCTGACGATGATAATATCTGCAAATCCCTTTGCAACACCTGCTGCAATTGTACCAACTCCCGATTCTGCTACCAATTTTACCGAGACTTTTGCGGTAGGATTAACATTCTTTAAATCGAATATTAACTGCGCAAGATCCTCAATGGAATAAATATCATGATGAGGAGGTGGCGAAATCAAAGTAATACCCGGCGTTGAATGCCGAAGTTTTGCAATAATTTTATTGATCTTAAAACCAGGTAATTGACCGCCTTCTCCGGGTTTTGCACCCTGGGCAATTTTTATCTGAAGCTCGGCAGCATTAATCAGGTAATTATTGGTTACGCCAAACCGTCCCGAAGCAACTTGTTTAATTTTTGAGTTTTTGTCAGTTCCAAAACGGCCGGCATCTTCTCCGCCTTCACCTGTATTGCTTCTGCCACCGATCGTATTCATAGCGACAGCAATTGCTTCGTGAGCCTCCTTCGAGATCGATCCATACGACATTGCTCCGGTTACAAAACGTTTGAGAATATTTTCAGCCGGTTCGACCTCTTCGATAGGGATTGGATTCTTCTTCCATTTTAAAGCACCGCGGATAAATGCAGGTTTTGCATTCTGCTCATCGACCAGCTTACTGAATTTTTTATAGATCTGGTAATCATCAGTTTTAGTGGCCCACTGTAAAAGCGCAACACTTTGCGGATTCCATGCATGGAACTCACCGTTGTTGCGGTAGTGGTATTCTCCGACTGTTGAAAATTGAACTTTCATTGACGGGTTCAAAAAAGCTTCATCGTGAAAAATCATCACTTCCCTGAATATCTCTTCATAACCGACACCTCCAATACGGGAAGGGGTTCCTTTGAAATAATTGTCAATCAATTCGTCACTGACACCAACAGCTTCAAACAGCTGTGATCCGTGATAGGAACGAAGGGTTGATATTCCCATTTTCGACTGGATCTTCAACAGACCTTTATCGATTGATTTGATATAGTTTTTACGAGCTTCTGTATAAGGCAGTTTAATCTCACCTTCAGTTACGAGGTAATCAATAGCTGCAAAAGCAAGATAAGGGTTAACAACGCTGGCACCATAACCAAGCAACAATGCAAAATGCATGACCTCACGAGGTTCAGCAGTTTCAACAATGATGCCGATCTGCATCCGTTTCTTGGTTTTGATCAGATGATGATGAACTGCGGCAACCGAAAGGAGCGAAGGAATTGGAACCAAATCTTCCGAGATATTTCGGTCAGTAAGAATTATAAAGTTCTTTTTATCATCGACGGCCTTCTCTGCCGCTTCAAGCATTGCTTTAAACGATTTCTTAAATCCTTCAACACCCTCTTTTTTCGAGAAAAGCATCGGTATGGTGGCATGGGTAAAAGTCTCATGCTTAAGATCTTTAATCTTGCCAAGGTCAGTATTTGTAATAATCGGACTATCGAATTTGATTAGCTTACAATGATTGGGTGTCTCATCAAGGATATTGCTGCTCAACGAACCAATATAATTTGTAAGTGACATCACAAGTCCTTCGCGGATCGAATCGATCGGTGGATTCGTAACCTGCGCAAATAACTGGCGGAAATAACTAAAAAAGCGTTTTGGTTTGTCAGAGAATACTGCCAGCGGCGTATCGTTACCCATCGAACTTGTAGGTTCCTGAGCAGTTTCGGCCATTTCTTTGATGATCAGCATCATCTCTTCCTTGCTGTATCCAAATACTTTCGAATAGGGACCAAACTGATCGCCCATTCCGGAAGGAACGCGCTGTTTTACTTTGATGGCTTCGAGTTCTAACCTGTTTTCTTTAAGCCAATTGACGTAAGGATTTTTGCGGCTTAATTCCGCTTTAACTTCTTTATCCGGGATGATGATTCCCAATTGAGTATCAACCAGCAGCAATTTTCCAGGTCTGAGGCGTCCTTTTTCCTTGATTTCGTTTGCCGGAAAAACCTGGACTCCAACTTCAGAACCCATTACGATCAGGTCATTTTTGGTAATGATATACCTTGAAGGACGTAATCCGCTCCGGTCGAGTGTACCGCCAATATAGCGACCGTCTGAGAAGACCATTGATGCAGGTCCGTCCCATGGTTCCATTAAGGTGGAGTGATATTCATAGAAAGCTTTGAGGCTCTCCGGAATTGGATTCTTCTCGTTAAAAGACTCAGGAATCAGCATACAAAGCGCATGAGGTAAGCTTCTTCCGGTCATATTGAGGAACTCGAGCGTATTATCAAACGACGCAGAGTCAGATTTGCCGGGTTCAACAATCGGGAAGAGTTTGTCGAGATCTTCACCGAAAAGGTCGGATTGGAGCAGTGATTCACGCGCATGCATCCATTGGCGGTTTCCTTTGATGGTATTGATCTCACCATTGTGAGCAATCATCCTGAATGGCTGTGCAAGATCCCATGTTGGGAAGGTATTCGTACTAAAGCGGGAATGAACGAGCGCTATGGCACTGGTCATCTCTGGGTTGGTGAGGTCTTTAAAGTAACCGCGTAGTTGCCCGGCCGTGAACATCCCTTTATAAATGATCACTTTGCTTGAGAAACTAGGCAGATAAAACGAATCTTTCTCCGCCAGTTGCGATCCTCTTACAATTCGTTCAGCCTGTTTACGGGCAAGGTATAATTTACGTTCAAGAACGTCCTGTTCGTAATTTCCTTTTACAAATATTTGACGGATACGTGGTTCTGACTGTTTGGCAATTTCGCCCAGCACGGAACTGTCAACTGGTACATCGCGCCAACTAATCAGATGAAGACCCTCCGCTTCAACATAGCGGTTCAATACTTCAATACAATAGGCTGCCTCCTCTTCATTTACCGGAAGGAAAACAAGCCCGGTTCCGTATTTACCGGTTTCGGGAACTGCAATTTTAAGGGAAACATAGAAATCGTGTGGTAATTGCAATAAAATACCTGCACCATCTCCGGTTTTATTGTCGGAGCTGGTGGCTCCCCGATGATCCATATTCAGCAAAACAGTAAGTCCGCGCTGAATAAGATCGTGCGACTTCTGTCCTTTAATATGGGCGACAAATCCGATCCCACACGCATCGTGTTCATTATTGGGATCATACAGCCCTTGAGCTTTTGGAAAACTATTTCGTTCCATTTGATATAAAATTAGCAAAACTCTGTACCTGTTATCAGATAGAAAGCTTTTGGGAAAATCTGTTTGTAAATACTCAATGAAAAGCGATAATCTGTAACAATATGAAAGAAAAAGACAGTTATTGCTTATTAATTAAAATCAAAAATACAATTTTTATGCCGAAAATAAAAGATCATTGCTTATCTGAAATAGCCAAATCCCTTATTTGGTTCCGGTATTTCATGTAATTTGGGTTGGTATCTGCTAATAATCAAAGTGATGACCGTAAATATTAAATAATCATTAAATGTCATTAAGTAAATAAAACCTATCTATTTCCGACAAATTGAAAATAAACTGGCCGTTTTTAAAACGAATTCATTTAATGACGAGACTTTTAAAAGTCGATTTTTTACTTCGATTTGTCGCCGGAAATGAGCATTTCGAAAGCTTTGTCGGCTTTGTTGAAGTTGAAACTCAGTAAAACGGCTTCCATTTTTTCACGTATCTGCGGCAAGCAAAGATTTCCGATGCTTCCTTCGTGTGTATGGAGAACGTTTTTGTCGGGGTGAAAGGTCCCATTTTTAATTGATTCTCCAACCTGACGATATGCATCCCTGAAAGGAACACCTTCAAGTACCTTTCGGTTCACTTCTTCAACACTATAAATGTTTTCGTACCGGCTATCCTCCATGATCTTCCCGTTCACCTTTATATTACTGACCGCGAAGGAGGCAATTGTCAGGCAACTTTTCAATTCGGCAAAGGCGGGTATGAATACCTCTTTTATTAATTGTAGGTCCCGAAAATATCCGCTGGGTAAATTATTTGTTATTAATAAGATCTGGTTTGGAAGCGACTGAATCCGGTTGCAATGTGACCGGAGCAATTCAAAAACGTCGGGGTTTTTCTTGTGGGGCATTATGCTTGATCCGGTTGTCAATTCGTCGGGAAGAGACACAAAGTTAAAATTCTGGCTCATAAACAGACAAACATCGTAAGCCATCCTGGATAAGGTCGCTGCCACTGACGCTAATGCAAAAGTTACACTTTTTTCTACTTTCCCGCGCCCCATCTGTGCGTAAACTACATTGTAATTCATTGATTCGAATCCTAGAAGATCGGTTGTCATTTGCCGGTTCAAAGGGAAAGAGGAACCATAACCAGCTGCAGAACCGAGCGGATTCTGATCGACAATGCGGTAAGCTGCCTGAAGTAAAAGCAAATCGTCAGTAAGACTTTCGGCATAGGCACCGAACCATAAACCAAACGAAGAAGGCATTGCAACCTGCAAATGAGTATATCCAGGCATCAGCACTTGCTGGTATTTTTCGCTCTGGGCAATTAATAGTTCAAAAAGCTCGAAAGTATGGTTTGCGACTGTTTTTATTTCGCTTCGGGTAAATAATTTTAAATCAAGCAATACCTGGTCATTTCGGGAACGGCCACTGTGAATTTTTTTACCGACATCGCCTAATTTACGGGTAAGCATCAGTTCTACCTGCGAATGGACATCTTCGCTTCCTGGTTCGATCACAAATTTGCCAGCCTTTATTTCTTTATAGATTTCGCGCAATTCGACTGAAAGCATCACCAATTCCGGTGAAGTTATTAATCCGATCGATTCGAGCATTGTAATATGTGCCAGTGAACCAATTACATCGAATTCTGCCAAAAAATAGTCCATTTCAGTGTCACGGCCTATCGTAAAGGCCTCAATCAGCTGATTTATTTCGATACCCTTGTCCCAAAGCTTCATTGGATTTAACAGTTATGATTTATTCGGTAAAATTATTATTAATTCTTACTATTTCCGCAAACTTTCATCTGTTAGCCGTATTTATCGGGATTCCCTTTTTCGCTTTTTCCTGGAGATTATTTGGCAGACTCCTGAAATTTATTCTGATTTTCGGGGTGTGCAATCTAATAGGACGAAATCCGCTGGTATCTTTATTTTTTATTATAACATATGGGTGCCCCCCCATTTGTTTCGAAATATCATTTTAATCAATTACCCATGTTTAAAAATTGCAATATCATAAAGACATAAAAAGTGTTTATATGATGTCTATATGCTATTAAATAATCCGTAAATATTGCTTTGAGTTATTTTAAGTGACAAAAAACGATCTTGAAGTAGGAGATGTTAATAAAATGTCGTTTAAATTGCATAAAATGGGGTATGATTGTTAAATTAATGTTATTTAGAGTATGAGTGTCTAAATAAATAGGGTCATTGATGTAAACTTATATATTTTTGTGTCGTAGTACTATTTTAAATGGGGTATATGATTAAAAAAAGTGTTTTAACACGTTTAATTGAAAATAGATTTTATATACAAATACCTTGGTTATTATTTAAATTTAAAAAGATGATTATGAAAAAAATTACTTTGTTTTTATTCGCAACGATTCTCTTGGTAGGATCTTTTGCAAGTTCAGCGCAAGATTCCACAGCTGTTAAGGGTGCTTGGACTGCCGGAGTAGATATCGTAAGTAGTTATATCTGGAGAGGATCCAAAGCCGGCGCTTTCAGCATCCAGCCAACTGTAAAATATGTGAATGGCGGTTTTTCAATTGGTGCCTGGGGATCGGGAGATATAACTACTGGTGCACCTGAGGAGACTGACCTTTTTGCAGCATATGCTTTTAAATTCGGTCTCTCGTTAGGAGTTACTGATTACCATTACAACACTTCCAAACTTTTTGATTCAGGGAATCATGCTATCGAAGCAAACCTGGGTTATGCTGTCGGGAAGTTTAGTCTGAGCGGAAACTACATCTTTAATGCTGCTTCCGGAGCAATTGGGGATGACAAATATATTGAAGCTGCTTACCAGTTTCCATCGGTGAAACTGTTCGCAGGTGCCGGTGACGGTTGGTATACAAATGATGCATCCTTCCAGGTGTGTAATATTGGAATTACCGCTACCAAAACACTCAAAATCAGCGAAAGCTTTTCGATCCCTCTTTTTGGTTCGGTCATCGTAAACCCGAATAAAGAACAGATATTTTATGTAATCGGTATTTCCTTATAATTCATTCATAAAAAATTACCTTATGAAATCAAGAACTATTAGCCCTCCAAAGGCTTCGTTTATCGCACGAATGAGCGAAAACATGTCAAAACCCATGAACTGGAAGCTTGGATTAACCATTTTTGCGGGCAAGATGCTCGGTCTTCTTACTGTCATTTTCGCAATGATGACGCTACCCGGTCTTATTGGTATGCCAGCAATGGCTGCAGATTCCTACACTCCTCATGAAACAGCGATGATAAACTCGCTAAATACAGTTTGGACACTTGTCGCTGCAGCATTGGTATTTGGAATGCAGGCTGGTTTCGTAATGCTCGAGGCTGGTTTTGCCAGGAGACGTGAAACAGTAAATATCTTGGTGGAATGTACTTTAGACACTGCTATTTGTGGTATTTCGTTTTGGGCAATCGGTTATGCATTTATGTTTGGAGCTGGTAACGGATTTATTGGAAGTCAATATTTCTTTTTACAGGGAGCCCCGGCAACCTATGGTACAACAGGAGTTGCACTTTTAGCTCACTGGATCTTCCAGTTCGCATTTGCTGATACCGCTTCTACAATTACTTCAGGTGCTATGATTGGTCGTACCAGTTTCCGCGGCGATATTATTTACAGTATTGGTGTTACAGCATTTATCTACCCAATTATTGGTCACTGGGCATGGGGGCCTGACGGTTTCTTGGCTCTGATGGGAAGCGCAGGTAACTTCCTTCCTACTTTAGGTCAGCCATTCCGTGACTTTGCAGGTTCAAGTGTGGTTCACACAATTGGTGGGGTGGTTTCACTGGCTGGGGCAATTGTATTAGGGCCACGTATTGGCCGTGTCTTCCTGCGTGATAATAAAGAAAAAGGTGGTTTGCCGGCCGCACATAGCTTACCGTTAGCTACTATAGGTGCCTTCTTATTGTGGTTTGGCTGGTACGGTTTTAACCCTGGCAGTACACTTTCGGCGATGGATTTTGAAGGAATTGGCCGCGTTGCCGCGAATACTACACTCGCCGCTTGTACCGGTTCGTTGGCTGCTATGCTGGCAGCGCTTTGGATTGGTCCTTTCAAAGGGAAATTTGATACTGGATTTGCTTTAAATGGAATGTTGGCAGGGCTTGTAGCTATTACTGCTCCATGTTACTGGGTATCTCCGTTTGGATCGGTAGTTATTGGTCTTATTGCAGGGCTTGTTGTTTTCGGTGGCGTTTACCTGTTGGAATATCTTCGCATTGATGATCCGGTTGGGGCGGTTCCTGTTCATGGATTGAATGGTGTCTGGGGAACTCTTGCTCTTGGATTATTTGCAAGTGGTCAGTATGGAGCTACTGGACCTACAGGTGCAGATAACTCGGCTCCGGTGACCGGTCTGTTCTATGGTGGTGGTTTTGATGTTTTAAAGGCTCAGGCAATCGGAAGTTTCACTATTACTTTAGCGACTTTTGTTGTCGCAATGCTATTAATGTATGCCGTTAGTAAGCTGCCTTATCCTTATAAACTCCGTGTTGAACCAGAAGGAGAAACCGGACCTGGCGGAATTGATGTTTTTGAACATGGTGCTGAAGCTTACCACGAATAATTACTAAAAGCTTCAATTGAATTTTTTTATAAATTTGAGATTCATATAAAATATAAATGACATGAAAAAGATCGAAGCAATAATACGGGTGTCAAAGTTCCAGGAAGTAAAGGACGCTCTGCATGCAATTGACATTGATTTCTTTTCCTATTATGACACAGTTGGAGTAGGCAATGAAAAAAAACGAAAGGGCTCCTACAGGGGAACTTCAGGAGATACTGAATTTATTTCACGAAGGACACTTACCATAGTGGTTCGGGACATCAATCTTAAGAAAACAGTAGATTGTCTTTTGAAATCTGCTTACACTGGTGAGATAGGAGACGGGAAAATATTTGTTTCTCCAATTGAAGAATCTTACAGGATCCGAACCAAAGAAAGCGGGGATGATTCGATGTACAATAAGGAATAACTTAACCATTAAAGACGGGTGTAGATTATATTCTGTTATCGGGCTAATTAAGGGTTAAGCCACCTTTCAACGGCAGAACTATTGAAATAATATTTCTTCAGCAAGTAAATTTGTTGGCTTCAGGAGGAGGCCTGTCGGGTGACAGGTCTCTTTTCTTATGCATATAATTAAGCAGGAAAGTAAATCAGACCTAATTCAAAAACAAGGGGTGCGTTTACGTTTAAATATATAAAAAACAATTGTACCCCTATAAAATACACGCTCAATGTTAAATTTATATATATTTTTAAAAACATGGTTACTTTTTTAAGGGTTGTTACGTATTATATTTATATTTTTGCTTGAAATAAAGAATTATTTATTTTTTCAATATTTAGGAACTACCCATTCCTGTATTTATTAACTCAAATTTTATTGTTATGAAGAAAATTGAAGCCATTGTACGAAAATCAAAGTTCGAAGAGGTGCGTGCAGCATTACACGAAGCGGACATCGACTTCCTTTCCTGGTGGGAAGTGAAGGGACAGGGCACTGCCAGACAAGGACTCATTTTCAGGGGAATTGCCTACGACGTAAATTCAGTTGCCCGCATGTACATCGCATTTGTTGTCCGTGATATCAATTTCGAAAAATCAATTAATGCCATTCTTAAAGCTGCCTTTACGGGTGAAAGTGGCGACGGACGAATTTTTGTAACTCAAATAGAGCAATCTATCCGGATCAGAACAGGTGATCGCGGCGATGAATCACTCTACGATAAAGATGAGAATTAACTAAATAACTAAAGAATTGTACGATGTTAAAAAAATATTTCAAATATATAGGTCTGCCCATTGGATTATCAATGGTTTTACCAGTTCTGACTTTCGCACAGGATTCAACTGTCGTAGTAACTAAAGCAGTTGAAGCACTGGTTCCGGCAGTCGCCGCCACACCGGTACCGTTTATTAGCGCAGGGAATACAGCGTGGATGATTGTCGCAACCGCTCTCGTGATGTTGATGACAATTCCAGGTTTAGCCCTGTTTTATGGAGGTCTGGTTCGCAGCAAAAATATTCTAAACGTTCTGATGCAATGTTTTATCATCACAGCTGTCATTAGTCTCGAATGGGTGGCATTTGGCTACAGCAATGCATTTGGTTCTTCAACGGGTTTTTTGGCTCCCTATGTTGGCGGATTCGATTGGGCTTTCCTGAACGGGATTGGAATTAACGACGTGAGTCCTTATTATATTTCGCAAGCCACCGAACGGATTCCGCATATCGTTTTTGTGTTGTTTCAATGTATGTTTGCTGTTATTACGCCTGCTCTTATAATTGGCGCTTTTGCAGAACGCATTAAATTTCGCGGATTCCTGATTTTCACTGTTCTTTGGGCAATATTTGTCTACAACCCTGTTGCTCACTGGGTATGGTCTGCTGATGGTTGGTTGTTCAAACTTGGTGCACTTGACTTTGCCGGTGGTACAGTCGTTCATATCAATGCGGGTATTGCTGCCTTGGTGATGGCTATAATGCTTGGAAAGCGAAGATTGCCTAAAGGTCAACATATTACTCCTCCTAATAATATTCCTTTTGTGGTGATAGGTGCTGCTTTATTATGGTTTGGCTGGTTCGGTTTCAATGCGGGTAGCGGATTGGCCGCTGACGGTCTTGCAGCAAGCGCATTTCTTGTTACTCACATTGCCGCAGCTGCCGCAGCACTATCGTGGGCACTTCTTGACTGGGTCATTAACAAAAAACCTACCGTAGTAGGTATATCAACAGGTGCCGTGGCCGGTCTTGTTGCTATCACACCTGCCGCCGGTTTCGTCGGTGTTGGGAGTGCCATTATCATTGGATTGCTTGTATCGGTGTTCTGTTTCTTCATGGTCAGCGTTGTGAAAGGGAAACTTGGATATGACGACTCACTTGATGCTTTCGGCGTCCACGGTATTGGCGGAATCTGGGGAGCCATTGCAACCGGACTTTTTGCATCTCCGCTTATTCAGTCAGCTTATAGCGGTGCATTTGCAGGAAATCCAAAACAGCTCGGAATTCAGTTAATTGCGATCGTTTCTACGCTGGTCTATTCCGGCGTTCTTACTGTCATTCTATTCAAAATAGTTGAGAAAACTGTAGGAATTCGTGCAACTGAAGAGGAAGAGACCGCAGGTCTTGATATTACACAGCACGACGAAATTGCTTACAACGAAGCCGATTAATTCAAAATCTATTTGTTCCTTATTGAAAAGCCGGGGTTTGTCTCCCGGCTTTTTTGTGCGTTGTAATTGTGCGAAGAAATTTTCTTATCCGGTAGGTGGTTAATGATTAAATAACAATATTTGTACTTGTCAAAGTCAAATGAACTGTTGATGAGGTTAAAATTCTAAAACAAATGCCATCATTTTATTAAGATTTTAAAAACGGATACTTATGAAGAAAATTGAAGCTATTGTTCGCAAAACAAAATTCGAAAGTGTGAGGGAAGCTTTGCATGATGCCGATATCGATTTCCTCTCGTGGTGGGATGTAAAGGGGCAGGGTACCGCGAAACAGGGATTGATATTCCGGGGTATAGCCTATGATGTCACTACGATTGACCGTATTTATATCTCCTTTGTTGTTCGCGATGTCAATATGGAGAAATCAATTGATGCGATCATTAAATCAGCCTATTCGGGCGAAAGCGGAGATGGGCGAATTTTTGTAACTCAAATTGAACAATCAATACGAATCAGAACCGGTGACCGGGGTGATGAATCGCTCTATGATAAGGAATCGAAGTGATCAACCTGACTAAAAAGAAGCCATCCCAATTTTATTTTGAGATGGCTTCTTTAATTTCCGGCGGTTTTTATTCTGTCATCCGCTGTTATTGAAAATACTCCGACGACTAATTCACGTTTGGCAATGCCGGATTTTGTGAATAAACCAGCCACAATTCGTCAATCGTTTTTCCGGTCAGCTTTTTCCAGATCTCCCCGTTGTCATAGGTTTTATCACGTCCTGCCTGATCCAGTTTCTTTACAATACCCTTTTGTCCTGAATATTCCAGCCAGGCCAGAAAACGGGCCGTAATCCGGTAACTGTTCTGATAATTCTGACTGGCTGAAAATTTGGGTAAACTCCATCCGGCTTTTGTATTACCAACACCATAGGCATATCGTGCATAATCGGCAATCCCTTCGGTAAGCCAGCCCGGAATTCCGCTTTCGTCACCATAAGCCTGAGCAATATGCATGGTTTCGTGCGTTACGATGTCGATATCATTGGGATGTGCGGTCATATACTTTACACTGAAAACAACCTTATCATTGGATGTACCGGCAACACCATCATAGTCGGGATCAATCACAAATGTGACAACCCTGGTTGCCTTTTTGTTATACTGCTTCACCAATGCCGGATACACTTTGAAGTAAGTATCGATGAGCTTCTGATTGATTTCCTGGCTGAACAAAGGCGCTTTGCATTCGAAAATCAGCGTGTACTTTCCCTTTTTAAAGATTCGAACTTTATCCGTTGAAGGCACTCCTGCAGGCTTTTGAGCGATGCAATTCATTGAAATCCCTAAAAAGAGAACCAACGAAACGACTACTGTAAGCCGAAAAATATTTACACTTTTCATTTTTGAAAAACTCGTTCAGTTATTATTTTACAAATACATCCACCTGTTTCAGGTAGTCATTCCCATGCCATTTCCCGTCTGTAAGGAACAACAGGTAGCGGCATTTCAGGTTATCCGTAAATTGCATCGAAGTGCCAGATGCACCCATTCCGCCCCGGCCACCTGCACCGTAAACGCCGACATACTGCCACCCGTTTGACTTTGGATCACCGCTTACGACTGTGCTGTTATCTGAACTCCAGATGCTGAAGACCTGGTTTCCACGTCGTCTGAACTGATCGATGTAAAAGTTGATTTTATCAATGGACACCGATTTCTGAAGATCGATCACAAATCTACCTTCTCCGTTATCGAACCAAACGGTATCTGCCAAATTTCCTGACTCTGAATTAAGAATCTGATTGATATCCATTTTAACATTCTGGTAATCCTTACCGGCAACCGATTTACCTGTCGCGTAATAAACGGCAGTAACTTTGTTTCCCGATTTTACATCGGCATAGTCGGTGGTCGAAGGAGGTGTTTTAACAACAACGGTATCCATTCCGATTGTCTTCAAATAAGCTTTGAAGCGTGGATTATCGAGGATCCGCTTTTCAAGATCCCTGTTGAACAGTGGCTTTTGAATGTATTTCAACGACTGAAGCTCAGGGGTCACATACTCTTTCACCCTCAGCTGAACAGGTTTATTATCCTTGAAGTCATCATACAACGGTTGTAAAGGCGTTACATCACCGTTGGTGTTATTGGCAACTGTGATTGCAAAGATCTTGATCTTTTCGTTGTTCGGAAGCGTAACCGATTTAACTCCTTTTGGAAGGTTCACTTCATACTTGTATAAATAGCTGTACTGATAAGCGTCGTTGGCCTTTGGCGAATGACGGTGCGAAGCATACCATGCAATGTTGTCGCGTTTGGAGTAGGCGTTTGTAATTTCGGCTACTTTCAGATCGCTGAAGTAGAGCTTGCGGCCATAGTGTTGTCCGATCCAGCCTGTCCAGTCCTGAACGGCAAGTTTAACCGTCTGTTTCCCAACTTTCAGATTCCCCTCGGTATCCTGAGTTGCTGCAGCAAGGATATACAATTTATTGAAATCGCCAGAAGGCAGATTCACGACTTGTCCTTTGGCAGCCACCATGTTGTTTTGACCGTCGGCACTCGTTCCGATTTTAAAGCTGATGTCCTCGCTTGTAACTTCTGAAGGAATTAATTCGGCAGGAATTGTAAGTCCGTTGACCATGTTCCCGTCAGTTCTGTTCTTGTCGGAGCTGATCGCATCTTCATTGTAAGGGATGGCAACGTTTTGCTGAACAGGTTTCGCCAGGGCGATAGCGGATTTCGCAAACTTAACAGCGAAACTGCGCATCAGGAATTTTGTCATATCGAAATTCAACGTTCCGTTTGTGAAATTGGCGGCACCAATTTTTATTTCCTGTCCATTGATTTCGTAGGCATCGACGATCTTTCCAGGAAAGCTCACCGAAACACCATTTGCATCTTTGCCATACAATTCGTTGAAACGCACGATGTAATAGTCGCTTTCCTCCGCTTTTTTGAACGCCATCACGTCAACTTTATTCGTGTTGATTTTAAGCAGCGATATCTCTTTTCCAATCGCTCCGTCGTGTTTCGATGTTTCGAATCCGATAAGGGGAGCGTTCAGGAAACTTCCCTGCCAAGGTGTTTTCGCATAAACCCAGTCGCCCGAGTGTGCGTAAATTCCATATTTAAAATTGTGGATTCCCCAATCCTGAGAGCCCTGGTAAACATACGAGTTTGCTTTTGGCGTGTACATCAACGTGAGACGCAACGTGTTGTTATCGGGTTTGTCAGAACCATATTTACAGTCTTCCAGGATAGAAACACCATAGTTATTGGGCCTGTCGGTAAGGTCGATCCACTGTCTTGCGGGAACTTCAAATTTAACGTCGTTGTTATTTGTACGCTGAATGGCAGCTGTGTTGAGGCCATAGGTAGCGAATTCATTTGTAACAGTCGTCGGGAAAGCAGCTTTAAGACTTACTTCTTTCGACTGCCAATCGATTTTGTTGTTCACTTCGATGACTTTACCTGCCTCACCTGCTGCAAGGCTGATGATTTGTGTGATTTCGGAGTTCTGTCCTTTTTTGGTGACTTCAAGCGCCACGCGGACAGGACCCTGCTCCACAACTTTAACCGTCACCTCTTTATTCATAAAGTCAAAAGGTGGATTCTTGCGGTCGTTCCAATCCATATTCCAGGCAGGCCATTGCGATGGACGTTCCTGTTGAAACTGCAGTGATGCCGGTTTGGCAAGCACTTCTTTCAACGCTTTTTTGTCGTAGATGCTGGCAATATCGCCATTTGCATCAATCTTTACTTTGAAATATTCGTTTTCGAGTGAATCTTTTGAAGCGGTCATTGTTGTGGCAGCGACAGCTTCTTTGGTTTCACGAACATCATAAACGGCCAGTCCTGCCGAAGGAAGTTTTGCAAGGAAAATAATGGTTAGCTTTTTACCTGCCGATGCAATGATCTGCGATGCAACAGTATTCCCGTTTCTGTCAACAACTTTGATACCGGCGGGAAGTTTAGTATAACTGATCTCTGCGGTAACGACATCTTCACGTTCGGTGGCCACCGGATTGTAAACAACGATCGCTTTACCTTCAACTTGTGTATTAAGGCCCTGTGCAATGGCACTTACCGAGTTTTTCATTACTTCGGAGAAACCATTCATCGCGACAAACTCGTCGTTCCAGGCGTAGTTGTATGCCAGTACCGTACTTGTACCCGGAAGAATATCATGAAACTGACTACCCAAAACAAGGTCCCATGAATTATTGATTTTATTCATCGGGTAGGCAGCTCCGCCCAGCCAATCGGCAACCGATGCGAGTTGTTCTGCTGACTTGGCGAGTTGTTCATTTTTCCGGTTGGCACGTTTCATAAACGACTGTGAGGTCATCGACCCTGCGCTGTGTTCGGTAAGGAGCAAGTCACCTGCAAAAGTTGGCAGCTTATCACGAAGGGCAGGGGTGATGTCTTTAAAGATCTGATCGGAAGCGGTTAGCACAACTTTGAAGTTGCTGTCGGTGTGTTTGATACTTTCTACGGCGTTTTTAACATCTTTCTCAGCTGGAGCTCCGCCAATATCGCCCGTTCCGTAATAACGAAAGTCGAAATTAATGCCATACTTGCTGACATTACTTTCCATGCGGGCTGTCCACTCTTTGTCCTTGTCGAGACGTTCAACAATATTACCTCCATAACTGGTTGCATTTAAGGCCGAAAGCAATCCTTTGCCATCAGGTCCTTCCCAAACACCCACGTTGAAAGGGACACCATTCGTTGAACGCCATGTCAATTTCTGGGTGGAGAAACCTAAAAGTCCTGCGTGGTTCCATACCGAAGGGAGCGTGGCAACAAACCCAAAACAGTCGGGAAGCATGTAGTCGTAGCTCTCTTTGTTGAACTCCCTTTTAAAATAGAGATTTCCGTAAAGTACCTGTCGGAGAACCGACTCTGAAGATGAAATATTCACTTCGCCTTCGTCAACTGACGAGCCGGAAATAAACCAGCGGCCTTGTTTAATATACTCAGCTACTTTTTTATACGAGTCGGGGTAGTATTCCTTCATCATGTTGTAACGACGCGAACCGGTAAAGTTGAAGACATAATCGGGGTACTTTTCGAGGAGCCGGAAGTTGTCCTCCATCG
>JANXZJ010000036.1 GCA_025355585.1 Mariniphaga sp.
TACATAGCCAAACAACGAAAGCAAAGTGCACTCATACTGGTAACAATTATCCACGGACTAAATAATCTATTGGCTCTTTTGATAACAATGTATGGATAAGTATTTAGATCGTACGATTTAAGCATACTCCACCCGACCGGATTTGCCCAAAAACTGACTGAAACAGGTAACAAACTGAGGCAATTTTAACCTAACCTTTCCAAATGAAAATCAAACGAAAATCAATACGTTTTCTGATCTGATGGAGTAACCTTGAACTAGTCCCATTTGTCGGTGTGACTTTATTAATGACTTATGTTGTTCTAATCCCTTCGCTCCCATTCGTTCAAATTTTTGCAAGTACCGGAATCGAATTTACTTATATCAGAGCCATTTCGGCCTTAACGCTTGCTCCGTTTGTTGAGACCATCATTTTTCAGGCATTGGTAATTTATTTAATCAGCAAGTTTTTGACGAAGAATCTGATCGTTCAGGTTTTAATATCGGCGGCAATTTTCGGTGCAACCCACAATTTCAGTCCCAGGTATATCCTTTTTGCAACATTGACCGGAGTCGTTTTTGCTGCCGGATATGTTATTTATCAGCGGAGAAGAAGATGGGAAGATGCCGCATGGGCGATCATTCTGGTTCATTTCCTACGCAATTCAATTGCACTTTTGGTGAATTTATTGCTTCAGTGATTAATACCCAAACCGATACCCTATCCCCGATTCCGTATTCAGTAATTTAGGTTTTGAAGGTTCGTCTTCGACCTTTTTACGCAGCTGTGCCATAAAAACCCGCAGGTATTGCGTCTGTTCGACGTAGCCCATTCCCCAGACTTCTTTCAGAATATATTGATGTGTCAGAACACGTCCTTCGTTTTTGGCCAGCAGCGCCAGCAGCGAAAACTCTGTTGAGGTTAGTTTGAGCAACTCGTTATTCTTACGTGCGGTATGGCTGGATAAATCAACAGTTAATGTGCCAAATACGAGGATCGGATTGTCTGAATTGCCCTGGCTCTGCCTGATCGCAACACGTATACGCGCGAGTAGTTCGCCTGTACGAAAGGGTTTTGTAAGATAATCGTTGGCTCCGTTATCAAGCGCCTTAATAATGTCATCTTCCGAACTCCGGACAGAAAGGATCAGGATGGGTTTCTCGTACCACTCACGAAGTTTCTTCAGAATTTCAAGACCATCGGCATCGGGCAAACCCAAATCAAGGATGATCAGGGCAGATTGTCGCGTGGCAGCCAATGTCAGCCCCTCTTTGCCAGTTGACGCTTCCGAAATCTTATACCCGCTGGCAGAAAGCGTTATTTCGAGCAGTCGCCTGATCTGGACTTCGTCATCGATAATAAGAATTGTTTCCTGCATAGATTTAAAATTTACCACATAGTAACACTTCGTTTTGCGGATAAATTTACCACATAGTCACATAGTAACACATAGTTTTGAGGATAAATTTACCACATCGTAACGCCTATTTTTTCTTCTATGTTCTCTACGTGCCTATGTGGTTCAATTATTTACTCATATGTTTACTCTGTGACGATGTGCTTCAATATTTTATGTGTTCTAAGTGACAATGTGGTTCAAGATTTTCACGGGGATTTTGATCGTAAATATTGCACCCCCATTCTGTCGGTTTTCGGCGATTACCGTCCCCTGATGCGCCTCGATAAATCCTTTCACAATCGAAAGTCCCAGGCCTGTTCCTCCGGTTTTGGCATCTTTCCCACGGTAAAACTTATTAAAAACCAGATGCAGGTCATCATGCGGAAATCCTGCACCCCTGTCCATCACCTGGATGGTCAGAAATCCGTTGTCGTGAAAGAACTTGAGCCTGATTGATGTTCCTGCCGGGGCGTTTTGTGTGGCATTTAAAACAAGATTATGCAACACCTGTTCAATCAGACCAAAGTCGATTTGCACCAATGGCATACTCGCCGGAATAACGATGTAAAACTTAAACGGTAGCAGTTCCTGTTTAAGGTTATCCGCTACTTTATTTGCGAGATCATTCACATCGCACCAGTCCAGACGCGGAGATATGCGACCTGATTCGAGCCTCGACATGTTCAGCAGGTTTTCGATCAGCTGATTCAACCTGATGGATGCAGTATTAATCTCGGAATACAATTTCACTTTCGTCTCCTCGGGATAACTCTGCGATAAAAGGGTATCAGATGCACCAATAATCGTGGCTACCGGAATCCGCAGCTCGTGCGAGATGGAGTTGAAAAGCGTTTTGTACAGTTTATCCGATTCATTTAATATATAGGCCTTTTTAGCAGCGTTCCTTAGAAACTCACGTTCATATTTACTCGATATCTGCGACAGAAACGCTTCCCAAAACTGACCCTCGCCTTGCGTAAATACGGTCTTGTGTTCGACGGCAATCACCCCCATATTTTCATTATTTCCAGTCAAAGGATAGAAGGTATAATCGGTTGACGGTAAGGTATCGGTGAATTTACCAGCTTTGACAGAATGTTTAAATACCCAGTCGGCAATGCTTCGCTCGTTCTCGGAAAGATTAATTTTGGTTTCATTATTTAACTGGTTGCCAAGCTTATTTGCATCATTTTTCAGAATGATTGCGCAATCCAGGTTGAAATACTTTTGGATATACCTGATGGCAATATTTGAAACTTCCTCAACCCCTGGTGCCATCGTTAAATCACGTGTTAACTGGTAAAGCGCGTGGGTGCGTTCCTCCCGAATCCGGATTTTTTTCTCCTGATGACGAACCCTGGATGTTAAAATACCATTCAGTAACGCAATGATAAAAAACATGATCAGCATCAGAATATCTTCAGGCTTTTCGATGTGCATGGTAAACTGCGGGGGTATGAAAAAGTAGTCCCAAATAAGGGCACTCAAAGTGGCAGCCAGCAAAATGGGTCCGGTTCCATAGAAAAGGGCAAGAATCGATAATAATATCAGCATCACAAACGACACAACCTGGTAACCTGCATAATCCTTTATTATATAGCACCCAATTGACAGTAGTGTGACAAAAAGAGAAACTAACAGGTATTGCTGAATATTTGAAGTGAATGATGGAACTGAAACTTTTTCCTTGTATTTATCTTTTGACTCGCTGTCAGATCCAAGAATGTAGACGTCGATATTTCCGCTGTAACGGATCAGCCTGTTAACGAAGTTTCCAAGCCGCAGCATAGACAGGACATTGATAGCGCGTGGCTTGCCAACAATAATATGCGTCACATTTTCTTTTTGGGCGAAATCGACAATTGCCTTGACAACATCATAATTGGTGATGATTCTGAATTTAATCCCAAGCTGGCCTGCCAGGTTGATATTCTTATCCAGTTGCTCACGTTCTTTGGGCGTCAGATCGTGTTTATTCTCCACATAGATGGCTTGAATCGAAGCACCCATCGAATAGGAAAGGTTTTTTGCCCATCGAAGTAATTTTGTGGATTGCTGTGTATAACCCATTGCAACCAACAGATGTAATCCCGATTTCCAGGGGCCCTTGATCCGCTTGAGTTGCATATACTCGTGCAATTGCTTATCAACGCGATCTGCAACAATCCGCAAAGCCATTTCACGCAATGCTGTAATATTCCCCTTTCGGAAAAAATTCTCGATCGCCTGTCTCGAACGTTCAGGTGCGTACACCTTTCCTTCGGATAGCCGCTGCAATAATTCATCAGGTGTAAGATCAACGAGTTCCACTTCATCTGCATTCTCGAAAATCTCGTCTGGCAGCGTTTCCCTGACAATAATACCCGTTATCTGTGCAACAGTCTCGGAACGGCTTTCAAGGTGTTGAACATTCAACGATGTATAAACATTGATTCCGTTTTCGAGAATCTCCTGGACATCCTGGTACCTTTTAGCGTGCCGGCTTCCCGGGGCATTCGTGTGTGCCAATTCATCAACAAGAACGATCTGCGGTTTTCGGGCAATGATGGCATCCAGATCCATTTCCTCTACAGGTCTGGATTTATATTCATAGGTTTTGCGGGGGATCAGTTCAAATCCTTCGACTAATTCAGCGGTCTCCCTGCGCTTGTGTGTTTCGACATAACCAATGATGATCTCGCTGCCTTTAAGCTTCTCAGCCTGGGCAGTTTGCAGCATGGTGTACGTTTTGCCTACGCCGGCGCACATTCCAAAAAATATTTTCAGCTTACCACGTTTGCTTTTTTCTTCTTCGTTTAGAAGCGAAGCCAGTAGTTCATCGGGATCGGGGCGATTGTCGTTTAAGTCGTTCATTATCTTTATATTTACCACATTAGAAACATAGGTAAAACCAAATGAACCACATAGTCACATAGTATACATAGAAGTAAAAAAACAAATAGTAAATCTTATAGAAAAAAACAATGTGTTCCTTGTGACTATGTGGTTCATTAATTCAAAAAACTATGTGTTTCTATGTGACTTTGTGGTTCATTTTAATGGAAGTTTCGCATAAAACTCATTCACAAAGGTTTTCTGGCCTTCATGAAAAAGATTCTTGCAATTGAAGTTAAACAAAATTCCCTTTGGTTTTAAAAGGAGTTTCATATATGTCAACAATACAGCTTCAAAAATTGGATGCATCATTACAACTGATTTTAATTACACTACTACAAGGTCATTCACCAAGATATCAAAACGCAAATTACAGTCCATATCTATTCCTTTATAAAACAAAGGTATAGTCATTTGGTTCTTAACTTCAAAACCATTCAGTAATAATTAATGAATAAGACACTTCTCATAGATACTTTCGAGTAAACCAGGTCCAAGTTCCTTATGGACTTCGATTGCGCAACCGATTATTTTGTAGGTTAACTTGTCAATGTAGGTTTGAGTTATCATGACGTTTTTTTACAACATAGTCACATAATAAACATAGAAAGAAAAACAAAAGGAAAGTCTCGTAGCAAAACTATGTGTTCCTATGTGACTATGTGGTATTATTGTTTTCAACTATGTTCTCTAGGTATTTTTATTGTTTTCCAATCTGGATATTAATGATTCAGCTTGTT
The DNA here is from genome assembly GCA_025355585.1 of Mariniphaga sp. GTDB lineage: Bacteria > Bacteroidota > Bacteroidia > Bacteroidales > Prolixibacteraceae > JAAFHB01. The sequence goes on from JANXZJ010000036.1 coordinate 4,994, forward strand.
CTTCAATACTTTTTATCCGGATTAGCATGTTTTTCATCTCCTGTATGTCGTTCAAAGTTGATGTGTTTTCCGAACCGGCCAGTAAGGGTACAGACATATTTTGCTTGTTTTCGTGCAATTTATCTGCCATTTCATTAAAAGCCAATGAAATCTCGTAAATTTCGTCGGTACCATCGATATCAAGTCTTTTTCCATAATTATTCACATGGATTTCCTTTATCCCATTGTATAACTGAAAGAATCGCTCGTTAGAATAAGTTGAGAAACTGTATGAATAGAACAGTGCAATGATAAAACACAAAATCGCGATAATCGTCATCTGAGTCAGCGCATCTTGTGATGAAATTCTATTATTACCAGTTTTTACTTCAATGGCTTTTCCGTTCATTTCGGACAAAAGCACCAACTGATGGTAAATCGCACCATATTTTTTTTGCAGATCACTGACATTATTAGCAGGTTGCGGCGACTTTAAAAATTTCTCAACCGAATTACGGTATTCTATTAACCCTGCCTCAATGCCGGATACCAATTTATCCTCACCAGGTTCGGTAAAATTATTCTTTTCTAATTGCAGCGATTTGTCAATTATATTGAGTTCTTTTTTAATCAATATGCTATCCACATTCTTGCTGGTTAAAAAACAATTTGTGATTTCCTGGTTGATGTTCGTTAATCCCCCTGACATATCACGCGCATAAACAACTGACAAATAATTTTCTTTGAGGATAGTACCGGTTTCCTTTGAAAGTTTATTCATGTAATATGCCGAAAAGATAGATAGTACCAGGATGATCAATAAAAAAACCATTCCTACGAAGAATTTTGAACGAATTGATAATTTCATGGCTTACAGTTTTTTATTAGTTGAGCTATAAATTTGAAAATAATGAAATTATTTTATCTCATCCAACTTCAAATTTAGCAATAATACATTAATCCTATGTTCTCCAAGTAAAGAAAGCTGAGGTGGTTCCGATAATTCGTTTATGGAATTTAAAAGTTGTTGTTTTTTGCTTTCATCAAAATGCCGGGTTTTGACAACTCGTTCCAATTGCAATAAAGCTGCCTTAGGTGAAATATGCGGATCGAGGCCGCTTGCAGAAGCAAAAAGCATTTCGGAAGGAATTTCAGTAAGGCTATCTAATTGATTAAATGCAATAAATTGATGTCTGCGTTCCGAAACCAGATTTTTCAGCTTTATATTGGTCAAGCCATAGTTTGAACCGCCTGAAGGCAAAGGGTTATACGAAACTGCTGATGGTCGCGAGGTAAAATAAATTGTACTGTCGAATTGCTGTCCGATCAATTCACTTCCTATTATTTTATTGTCTCTAAGGATTAAACTTCCGTTCGCTTTTGCAGGAAATGCAACATGTGCAATTCCGGTTACCAAAAGCGGATACACGATCCCTGTCAAAACGGTGAAGAACAGGAAGATTTTTAAAGATACTATTAGAGTTTTCATTATTGTGTGTATTTTGTAAGTTCATTATAATTAAGCATTTCGTTAAGGTTTTGAATTACATTATCCAGTTCTATAATTTTTCCCGCTGAGATAAAAATTGAGTCCTGAACATCGTATTCTTTATACTTCTCAATATTTTCAATTTCCTGTTTTTTTTTATTGACCAAAAATTCAATAAGGTTTTTTATCAAGTATTCCATGACAAAAGATTTAAAGGTTTATCAATATATCAATCAATTTGATTCCAATGAAAGGGGCTAAAATACCGCCCAATCCAAAAATAAGCAGGTTACGGGTTAAAGCTTCATTTGCTGAAACTGGCCTGTACTGAACGCCTTTTAGGGCCAGAGGAATCAGCATTACAATAATAATAGCATTGAAAATCACAGCACTAAGGATTGCACTTTGCGGAGACCCCAGGTTCATAACATTCAATGCAGACAAAGGGCCAACGCCTGTTTTGCCCGAATACAGTGAAATTGCGATAGCCGGAATGATCGCAAAATACTTCGCCACATCATTCGCAATGCTAAATGTAGTAAGTGAGCCGCGGGTCATCAGTAATTGTTTACCAACTTCAACGACTTCAATTAATTTAGTAGGGTTACTATCAAGGTCAACCATATTTCCTGCTTCACGCGCGGCCTGAGTGCCTGTGTTCATGGCAATACCAATATCAGCCTGGGCAAGTGCCGGAGCATCGTTAGTTCCATCGCCAATCATACCTACCAAATGCCCGTTCGCCTGTTCTTCACGAATCCGACGTAATTTATCTTCGGGTGTAGCCTCGGCCATAAAATCATCCACTCCAGCTTCTGCGGCAATGGCTGCAGCCGTCAGGGAATTGTCACCCGTAATCATCACCGTACGGATACCCATTTTACGAAGTTCGGCGAAACGTTGTTTGATTCCCCCTTTTACAATATCTTTAAGATGAACAACTCCAAGCACCCTGTTATCTTCAGCCACAACTAATGGTGTTGCACCTTGTCGTGCTATTTCCGAAACAATATCCTGAATTTTTTGAGTATAAAAACCATTGTTGTTTTGAACAAACCCTCGAATGGCTTCGGATGAACCCTTACGGATTTGATGAGTTTTGCCATCGTTGGTTTTAAAATCAACACCGCTCATTCTCGATTGTGCCGTAAACGGTATAAATGTTGCATTTAGTTGATTTACTTCACGTCCACGAATATTAAATTGTTCTTTAGCAAGAACTACGATTGAACGTCCTTCGGGTGTTTCATCCGATAAAGATGAAAACTGTGCTGCATCAGCTAGTTCTTCAACAGTTACACCATCCGCAGGGATAAAATTGGTTGCCATACGGTTACCCAGGGTAATCGTTCCGGTTTTATCGAGCAATAGTACATCAACATCTCCGGCTGCTTCGATGGCACGACCACTCGTTGCAATTACATTACGCTGTAAAAGTCGGTCCATCCCGCTTATTCCGATTGCACTTAGCAAACCGCCAATAGTGGTTGGGATTAAACAAACAAGTAAAGCAATTAATACAGGGATTGTTAAGTTTTGCGTTGCGGGCAAGCCAGATGCCGAAAGGCTGTATCCGAAAAATGCAGGAAGTGTTGCCACTGCCAAAAGAAAGATGATTGTCAAACCTGAAATTAAAATTGACAGCGCAATTTCATTGGGTGTTTTTTGGCGTTTTGCTCCTTCAACCAGTGCGATCATACGGTCAATAAACGTATTGCCAGGCTCGGAAGCAATACGGATCAACACCCTGTCGCTGATGACTTTAGTGCCACCTGTAACAGCCGATCGGTCGCCCCCGCTTTCGCGGATAACAGGTGCCGATTCGCCTGTGATAGCCGATTCGTCAACACTGGCAATACCTCCAATCACTTCACCATCCGAAGGAATAACATCTCCAGCTTCGCAAACTACTACGTCACCTTTTTTCAGTTCTGTGGCATTCACCGCAACTTCTTGTTTGCCATCCATTTTACGGGCGATGGTTTGGGTACGGTTTTTACGCAAACTATCCGCCTGTGCTTTTCCCCTTCCTTCGGCAATTGCTTCGGAAAAATTGGCAAACAATACAGTAAACCAAAGCCAGATCGCTATATTGAGGTTGAATGATGAAAAATTTCCCTGAAAAATACCAGTAAACACAACAATTGTTGTTAGAAAAGAACCAATTGCTACAATAAAAATCACGGGGTTTCTAATTAGTAAAGCCGGATTTAATTTAATGAAACTGTCCTTTATTGCCTGTAATGCCAACTTGCGGTTAAACATACTTATATTTTGTTTTGTACTCATCTTGTCAGAAAATTAAAAGGTTATGCCATTCTTCATAAGTAAATGCTCAGCAATCGGGCCAAGTGCTAAAGCAGGAAAATGGGTTAATCCGCCTACAATAAGTATAACACCAATTAGTAAGCCAATAAACAACCAATTGTCAGTGTGAAAAGTACCTGCAGAAGTTGGGGTAATTTTCTTCTGTGCCATGCTTCCGGCAATTGCCATTACAGGAATAATAATGCCAAACCGACCAATCAGCATTCCAATCCCAATCGTTAAATTATAAAATACTGTATTTGCATTTAAACCTGCAAAAGCACTTCCGTTGTTTCCGGCTGCTGAAGCATATGCATAAAGAATTTCGGATAAACCATGAGGTCCTGCATTATTAAGGCTTGATAACCCAGAAGCAGTAACCGATGCCCATGCTGCGAATAGAAGTATGACTATATTTGGTGCTAGAACAGCAATCATAGCCATCTGCACTTCGAACTTCTGAATCTTCTTGCCCAGGTATTCAGGAGTGCGTCCAACCATTAATCCGGCAATAAATACTGTTAGGATGATGAAAATTACAATCCCGTATAATCCGGCACCGACACCGCCGAAAATAATTTCACCAAGCATAAGATTGATCATCGCAACCATTCCTGACAACGCGGATAAGCTATCATGCATCGCATTTACCGAACCATTAGATGCCGCAGAAGTGGCTGTTGACCACAGAACACTGTTGGTGATCCCAAAACGGGTTTCCTTCCCTTCCATCAAATGTAAATTTCCAAAAATCGGATTAGTTGAATACTCGGCATATAACGAAATACTTAAACCGATGATCAGTAATATCATCATGGCTGTAAAAATTGTCCAGCCTTGTCTTGTTGAACCAACCATTTTCCCATAAGTATAAGTCAAAGCGGCTGGGATAAGCAGGATGAACAACATTTCAAGGAAATTACTGATTGGTGTTGGATTCTCGAAAGGATGTGCACTGTTTGCATTAAAAAATCCACCACCGTTGGTTCCTATTTGCTTTATTGCAATCTGCGAAGCGGCAGGACCCATTGGAATAACCTGGGTTGCACCTTGTAAAGTCTGAACCGTTTCATATGTTTTAAAGTTCTGCACAACTCCCTGGCCAACAAGTACAACTGCAAAAATAATAGACAAGGGTAAAAGCACATAAAGAGTTGAACGGGTTATATCTGCCCAGAAATTACCAAGCTGATCAGTAGTTTTGCGGGAAAGACCCTTTATCAGGGCAATCAGAACCGCAATTCCCGTCGCTGCACTTACAAAGTTCTGCACTGTAAGTCCCATCATTTGGACGAAATAGCTGAGAGTTGTCTCGCCGGAATATCCCTGCCAATTGGTGTTTGTCACAAAACTTACTGCTGTATTAAAGGCAGAATGCCACGAAACATTTGGAAGGTTTGCAGGATTCAATGGCAAATAACCCTGAAAGAGTTGAATAAGAAATACAAAAACAAAACCGATCAGGTTAAATTGGAGAAGACTAAAAGTATATAATTTCCAATTTGTTTCCTCTTCAGGATTTACACCAATGAATTTATAGGTCAACTCTTCGAGCCAGCCAAAAACTGGAAGCATGAAATGCTTTTGTCCAAGAAATACCTTGCTCATGTAATTGCCAATGGCAGGTGTAAGCCCGATTAACAAGGCAAAAAACAATAGAATCTGAATAAAGTCCTGAGATGTCATCGTTTAGAATTTTTCAGGTTTAATAAGCGAGTAGAGCAGGTAAACAAGGATTAACAAAGCAATTACAGCTCCGATTTCATATCCCATCGTATTCGATTTGGAAGTATCCAATAAGATTATAGCATTCATAATTAGATCATTTTATAACGTTACAAAAATGCAGCCGATACTATTTGGGTTTTATAAGGATGATGCTTCAGGGTATAAAGATTTCATAAAGAATAATCCCCGGTTTGATTTCTTTCCTGGAAATCATACCGGGGATTTGGTAAAGTAATTAAATGGTAAAATCTTACATCGCAAAATTCATTAAAATCATGATCGTTCGAATATAGTATTTAGTATTCCGCCGCCGCCTTCTTTACGGCTGTTCGGTCCGAAAGAACTCAGTTGCGCGATCAGTTTACGTATTGGCATTGATTGTAACCATACCCTTCCGGTTCCGCGTAAGGTTGCGAGGAATATTCCTTCGCCGCCAAACACCATCGAGCGTAAATTACCCGCCTGCTGAATATCGAAGTCAATCGACTGTTCGAAACCCACCACGCAACCTGTATCAACACGCAAAGTTTCGTTGTTCAACCTGCGCTCGATAACCGTTCCGCCTGCATGAATAAATGCTCTACCATCACCGGTAAGCTGCTGAAGAATAAAACCTTCACCACCAAAAAAGCCGGCACCTAATTTCTTATTAAACCGCATAGATATCTTGGTTCCCAAAGCGGCACACAGGAAGGCATCTTTCTGGACGATGATCGTACCACCCATTTGCCGTAAGTCGATTGGGATGATGGTCCCGGGATAGGGAGCCGAAAAAGCAACATGTTTCTTGCCATAACCCTGATTGGTAAAATGGGTAATAAACAACGATTCTCCGGTGATTACCCGCGAACCTGCAGATAATAATTTGTCAAAAAAACTGGCTCCAGGATTGGTTCCATCACCCATTTTTGATTCAAAAGAGATCCCATCCTCCATATAAAGCATGGCTCCTGCCTCTGCAATAACTGTTTCTTTCGGATCAAGTTCAATTTCAACCAGCTGGACATCATGCCCAATGATTTTGTAATCAATTTCGTGTGATTCCATGATTTGAGTTTTTATTTTCAGTAAGTAAAATTAGTAATTTATGTTCCGGAATAAAATGAATGAGATACTAATTTTTCAAGCAATTTGACCTTTCAAATTCATCTTTACAATTGTGGTTAGCTTAGCTATCTGCCCGAATATAATGCAACTGAACAAGCCCTTTTTCAAAATGTTTTGAATCAATAAGTTTCAATCCAATTTCTGGTCTGCCATTTTTGAAAAGCGATATACCGGAGCCGAGAAAGACCGGAATAACAGAAATATAGAATTCATCGATTAGATTGTCGTACAATAACGCATTGACGATTTCCGCACTCCCATCCACGAAAATATTTTTCCCGACTCTGCTTCTCAAATTGACAATAAGGTCTTTTAAACTTTCCGAATAGAATTTCACAGAACCAACTGATGGTCTTAAAGTTCTAGTAATTATATAAACATCCTTATCTTCGTAGGGTGCGCTGAAGCCCATTGAAATAACCTTATCATACGTCTTTCGACCGACAATTACAGTATCAACTGTATTTATAAAGTCGGCATAGCCATAATCCTCACCATGCATTTCCACGATTGATAAAAAGCCAAGATCACCATCTGATTTTGCAATATAACCGTCTAAACTCATGGCTATGTAAAGAATTACCTTTCTGCCCCCTAATCGTTCATCATTCGAATCATGTAATTTGGTTGCTGATTCCGCGACCATATCATTGTCGTTTAATGTTTGATTGTCAGAATACTTAAGTCTAAATTATTTCCCCTCCAAATATTGTCTGGTCATTTTTACGGTAGCGTAAAAACCACTAAATGAAGCCAAAAAGCTCTTTTGAACTTCTGCTGCTTTTACTTTTTCTCCGTTGATATCAAGGTCCCTGGTTGCACATGCATCACTGATCACAACACAATTAAACCCGAAATCTTTTGCCGCCCGTACAGTTGCATCAACACACATATGGGTCATCATTCCGCAGATAACCAGGTCTGTAATATTCCGGCCTTTCAGGTATTCCAGCAACTCAGTCTCCCTGAAACTATTGGGAAAGTGTTTGATAATGACTTTTTCGCCTGCTGTTGGTTTTATGTTTTCATGAATTTCAGCGCCAACAGTCTGGGGCAAGAAGAAGGTTGCTTTCGGACTTGTCGCTAGATGCTGAATGTAAATAACAGGTAAACCTTCAGATCTGAACTTATCAAGAATTTTCATGGAATTTAAACTGGCCTCCTCGGCACCAACAAGTGTCATCGTTCCATGTTCAAAATAATCCTTCTGGATATCAATAAGGACCAAAGCTTTCTTCATATTATTCGAGGGTTTCTGTTGTGAAAATCCCAAAAGTACAGCGGAAAAAAGGATTACCACGATAAAAAAAATCTGTTTCATAGGAATTAATATTTGGTGTTTTATTTGTCGAAATGGTACCTGCAACTATATATTAAAATATCTTTTTCATCAACCCGATAAACCAATCGATGTTCCCTGTCAATTCGTCGCGACCAGAATCCTGCTAAATCATATTTTAGTGGTTCGGGCTTTCGTTTACCCTCAAAAGGTGTCCTTTGGATATCATGGATTAACTCATTAATTTTCTTAAGCATATTTTTATCACCTGTCAGCCAGGATGTATAATCCGCCCATGCATTTTTCGAAAATATGATTCTCATCAATCTTCAATTAAGTTATTTTCGACAGTTATGCCTTCTCTCATTTGTTGAATTGACTCATACAACCTATCAGCATTTTTCTTAGAACTCAATAAATGAACTGTTTCCATCAACGAATTGTACTCGGTTAATGAAATCATAACAGAACCTTTACCAGTACCACGCTTTATTACCAACGTTTCGTTGCTATCTTCAACTTCATCAAGGAATTTCTTAAGGTTGATTCTAAATTCAGAATAATTTGTAGCGATCATAGCAAGGCGATTAAATAATTACCAAGTACAAATATACGTACTTATTTAATAACCGATTCACCGAATCACGATTATTTGCGATTAACTTCAAAACTGAGTTAATAGTTTACTTCTTTTTGTATTTCCATTCCTTTCCGCAATCGAAGCATTTAAAAGAAGATTTAAACCGGGGAAAAATGGCGCCTATCATAACCGCCAGGTTTATGATTGCCAATACAATAGTAGTTAAAATGCCCGGTTTACTATTTGCTGCAATATTGTCGGATCCGCAAAAAGGACAAATTTTTTTATTTGTGGTTTTATTCAATACAACGATTTCAACTTTACGCTCACTCTTACAATTTTCTTCCGTTAAATATCCTCAATCTTTCAGTAATTGAATACCTTGACTATAATCCGATTCACAGACACGAAGCTTAACATCACCAATCGCATTTGAATACATATTTGCGACCTGAGCTGTTAATTCATCATTTATTATTGCCTCGATACCATTTGACTCCAGGTACCCTTTAACCAGATGAGCTTCATGCGCATAAGTAAAGGTTATTAGAATAGGCCAGATTTCCATTTAGTTAGTTTTAATATACAAATAATTTAATGGCACGATTTGTAACACAAATTGGTTAATGTATCACACACCTTCACTTTTTTCCTTCTCAAATTTCGAGATAATCCGCCTTAATCGACTGATTTCATAACCACTAAGTACTAAATTTGCAATAATCCCATACGTGAGCATTTGTACTCCGTAAGCCCAGTGCTGAAGCTTAAACAGTGCACCGGCCAAAATTGCCAATGATGAAACGAATAAAAGGCTTTTCATAATTTTGCCAAACAATTCGTTACTCATAATGCTTTATTCAGTTATGCCTTTAAGATGTTAAAGTGGGTGCAAGTTATTTATTTGAAAATTAGAAAACTATATGTTTCAATTTATTTTTAACAAAAAACAATCATTAAACGGGAAACCAATCTGTTTTATTACTTTTATCCAATCAAAACGACCATAAACATAAATTTTCAGATGAAGACGATTCTCACTTTACTATTTACTTTTTCGGTCTGCACCTTGTTTTCGCAGCAGAAATCATTTAAACCCGGAGCAATCTGGCCCGATAACAATGGGGTTCATATCAATGCTCATGGTGGAGGAATCCTTCATTACAATGGAACCTATTTTTGGTTTGGTGAACACAAAACGGAGGGAAGAAAAGGAAATAACACATTGGTTGGCGTACATTGCTATTCGTCGAAAGACCTTTACAACTGGAAAGATGAAGGAATTGCCCTCAGGATTAGTGAAGATACGACAAGCCTGATCCAAAAAGGGTGCGTGATTGAACGCCCAAAGGTGATTTACAATAAAAAAAGTAAACAGTTTGTAATGTGGTTTCACCACGAACTCAAAGGGAAGGGTTACGCTGCCGCGATGACAGGTGTTGCAGTAAGTAAAAGTGTAGCGGGTCCTTACAAATGGCTAAAAAGCATCAATCCGAATGCAGGGATATGGCCGGTAAACTTCACCGCCGAACAAAAGGCTTTGAAATTCACAGAAAAATTGAAAGACTGGAGTGAGGAATGGAAAACCGCGGTTAAACAGGGATTATTTGTACAGCGTGATTTCACCAAAGGTCAGATGGCACGCGACATGGCACTTTACGTGGATGACAATGGGAAAGCATACCATATTCACGCATCGGAAGAGAACCTGACGCTCCATATTTCAGAACTCAATGACGATTACACCGACTTTACAGGGAAATACATTACAGTAGCTCCTGCCGGTCATAATGAAGCTCCTTCGCTTTTTAAAAAGGACGGGAAGTATTTCATGATCACATCTGGTTGCACAGGCTGGGCACCTAATGCCGCACGTCTGATGTCTGCCGATTCAATAATGGGTGAATGGACCTATATCGAAAATCCATGCCGGGGCGACAAAGCCGACATTACTTACAATTCGCAAAGCACTTACATTCTTCCTGTTCCCGGTAAAAATGGTCAGTTTATCTTTATGGCTGACCGCTGGGTTCCCGAAAATGCGATCGATGGCCGTTATATCTGGCTTCCGATACAGTTTGATCAGAAGGGAATTCCATTTCTTGAATGGAAAGATGAATGGAGCTATTAAAATCTGGTAAAAACCGATCTCCGGCAAACAACAAGCAAACTGCCAGTCATTATTTAATAACAACTTCCTGATATCAATATCATGAGACACTTCACAAGCAGAAATTTAAAAATCTCCTTTGTATTGGTTTTAACCTTTATTCTTGCCGGAGGAGTCTTCGCCATCGAAAAGATCAAACGGACAGAACCTTCGAAGGTGAAAATCGGGCTAAATTGCTACTCATTCAACCAGCCTTTAATGGCTAAAACAATGACCGTCGAAGAGATGTTCAGGATCAGTGCATCCTTGGGTTTTGAAGCTGCCGATCTCACCGGATATTACTTTTCAACTTATCCCGCAGTTCCCGCAGATGAAGATATCTACCGGTATAAAAAGTGTGCTTTTCTGGTTGGACTTGATATCAGCGGAACCGGGGTTCGCAATGACTTTACGCTGGCCGATCCTGTAAAGCGAAAGCTGGAAGTTCAACTTGTAAAAGACTGGATTATCGTGGCTTCAAAATTGGGAGCGCCTGTAATCCGGGTATTCGCAGGGAAAGGAATCCCCGATGGATTTACAAGGAAACAGGTTGTAGAATGGATGGGAAAAGACTTGCAGGAATGTGCCGATTTCGGAGCCCAACATGGTGTGATGGTGGGTATTCAAAACCATAACGATTTTCTGAAAACAGCGGCTGATGTGGAAGAGATCATGCAACAGGTGAAATCTGACTGGTTTGGATTGATTCTCGACATTGGCAGTTTCAGAACTACCGGCAATCCGTATAAAGAGATCGAACAAGTCGTTCCCTATGCGATCAACTGGCAAATTAAAGAGACGGTTTTTATAAACAACGTGGAGACGAAGACCGATCTGAAAAAAATCGCGGCAATACTGAAAAACGCAGGATATCGGGGTTATATACCCATCGAAACCCTTGGTGCCGGCGATCCGACGGAGAAAGTTACACGGTTTTATGGAGAAGTTAAGGAAGCGATTCGCGAAATGAGGCCATGACCTGGAATTGGAGAGGATACTTTGGGACGAGTCAAACTTTAGAACCTTTGAATAAGTAGCTGGCTTCTGGCAGTTAACAACCTGCGATAAACGCAAGTTGCCAGTAGCCAAAAGCCAGTTGCTATATTTAAATCTGCGAATAGTCGAGCGGCACAAGAAATATCTTATTGACCACACTTACCGTATTGGCAAATTCAGTCTTGTTTTTAAGCACATTCCACTCAGGACTATCACCGAATTTCTTCCAGTTTGCCTTACGTTCTTCCATGTCCTTGTGTTCTACCATATACATGAGTGCTGGCATTTGCGGACCGGCGAGAATTTCACCAAAAAAGACACACCGGAGTCCGTATTTGTCGAATATTGTGATCTCCTCACTGTTAAACATCTTGATTTTTCGTTGCCCGGCCTCTTCGTTGTTGCTTTCGTAAGTGCGTAACTCAATCAAAGTACGATCTTTTGATGGCATATGTAACTGAGGAAATGCATCGAAAGCCTCGAGCAGGTATGTTTCAAACCGGGTGAAAGTGCCCAGTTCAGCAGTCGTTTCAAAATAGCCCTTCGCTGCATTCAGAAATCCGCTGTCTTTCCAAAGTTCCTTTTTGATCGCCTGGTATTCAGTCATTGAAGGATAGACAATCAAATAATAAATCACCGGAGGTTCAGTCTGACCATATTCACCAAAAGCGCCGACTTTAACCCCTTTCGTTTTCAAAAAAGGGATAAGTGCATCCTTGTAAAAACCATCAATCTTGGATTTTGCGCCGCCATTTTTAAAATGATATACCTTCCATTCATAGATTTCCTTTGATGCAGAAGGTGTTGCCTGCGAAGCCATTACGGTACCTGTTGCTGAGGCTGCAGCAACAACCGCTGATGCTTTGATAAAATTTCTTCGTTCCATGGTAATTTTGAAAATTTGGTGTGATTTAATTTCCTACTAAAATATAAAAATATGTTTCTAAAACGAAATTTACAGCTAAAAATTAAACCTCTTTTAAAAGAAGATTGTTTTAGTGACTTAGTTTTAGCTCCGGCATTTTTTCAGATTGGTGTTTCGTCCGAAATCTGATATCCTGAACAAACTGGAAATAGTGCAACCTTCAGAATTTTAAACATCTGAAATGGGGAATTTACAAACAGGACTTCAGTCTTTAGCCTTTCTTTGTCAATAGTTTAAGAGTTGATGTTGTCACAAGGATTCATATTACCATTTCGATCAGATATATATGCAGAAATATGAATATATTTGTCAGGTAAAATAGATGATCATAGTTAATTACGTATAAGAAAATCTTTATGAAAATGAAATTTAATCTCTTGGTTTTTCTGGCAGCAATTGTTATGCTGTCAGTATCGTGTAAACAAAAAAGCAAACCCAACGAAAATCTGGCTCCAAATGTGCATAAAGTTACTGCGGAAGAGGTGTTGCAATCCAGCAATTACACCTATCTCCGCGTTTCGGAAGATAATAAGGAAACATGGATTGCCATTTCCAGAAGGGAAGCCGAAGTTGGAAAATCCTACTATTACGAGCCTAACATCGAAATGACAGATTTTGTAAGCAAAGAATTAAAAAGGACATTTAAGACCATCGTATTTGTCGACAAATTTAGCGATCAACCCATTACGAATGTGAAAGCCAGTATGGATAATACATCAAAAGGAAACCAGCCTGCTGTTGCTAAAGAGGGCATTAAAGTTGAACCTGCAGAAGGAGGTATCACAATTGCGGAACTCTATGCGAAAAAAGATTCGTATGCCGGAAAAACTGTAAAAATCAGGGGTGAAGTTGTAAAATTCAGTGCTGAAATTATGGGAAGGAACTGGGTGCATCTTCAGGATGGGACCAATAGTAACGGCGCATTTGACATCACGATCACAACAAATGATGTTACAAAAATTGGCGATGTGGTAACCTTCGAAGGATCTGTTACCTTAAAAAAAGATTTCGGAGCCGGTTACTTTTATGAAGTTATTGTTGAAAACGGAAAAATGCTTCCGCAGATGTAGTTTTCATACCATCAACTATTTAGATATAAATCCCTCATCGTATTTACTTTGAGGGATTTTTTGTTCCCGATTTTTGTATTTTAGCCCGCAATTAGCGCACAATTATGAAAAACGAACTTCCGTTTAAGGAATTATCACAGGCAATTGATGGTGAATTTTATACCGACAATATTCATCGTATTATTTACTCCACCGATGCCTCCTCCTACCGTGAATTACCGCAAGCGGTAGTTCTACCGCGGCACAAAGAGGATGTGGGCAAAGTCCTTTCTTTTGCCAGGAAACATCATACATCAGTAATCCCGCGTGGTGCCGGAACTTCACTTGCCGGGCAGGTTGTAGGTGGCGGCATTGTGATCGATATCTCGAAATACATGGATCGCATCCTGGAATTCAACAAAGAAGAACGTTGGATCATCGTTGAACCAGGCGTAAATCTTTCCGAATTAAATATTTACCTTAAACCATACGGATTACAGTTTGGTCCCGAAACCTCGACTACGAACAGGTGCCGTTTGGGCGGGATGCTTGGGAATAACTCCTGTGGTCTCCGCTCACTTATCTATGGAAGCGTTCGCGAACATGTTCTTGAGGTGCACACGTTGCTTGCTGACGGATCAGAAGCAGTATTTGGCCCGCTGACCAAAGCTGAATTCGAAGCCAAATGCGGGTCGGATCCCGAAAAGCTTGAAACAAAGATCTACCGTCAGATCAGGGAAGTTCTCTCCAGCGAAATCACACGAAATAAAATCACGGAAGTTTATCCGGAAGCCGCCGTCACACGTCGGAATATGGGGTATGCGGTCGATTTTCTGATGGATACTGATCCCTTCACGGGCAATGGCAAGACCTTCAATTTTTCGAAACTACTTGCCGGTTCCGAAGGGACGCTTGCTTTCACGACTGCCATCAAACTGAACTTGATTCCGTTGCCACCAAAAATCAAATGTGTGGCTCCGGCCCATTTTCTATCTCTTGAAGAAGCGCTTTATGCCAATATAATTGTTTTGAAGCACCATCCTTCTACCATTGAATTGATGGATGATATCATCATGAACTGTACAAAAGAGAGTCTTTCGCAGCGCGAAAACCGTTTTTTTATTGAAGGCGATCCCAAAGCAATTCTGATGATTGAGTTTACAGCTGATACACGCGAAGAAATTGAAACTGCTCACGCCGCGATGGTCAAAGAACTCACCGAAGCGGGCTATGGCTACCACTTTCCGCTTATTTTCGGCGATGACAATGTAAAAAAAGTATGGGAACTCCGGACGGCCGGATTAGGTCTTCTGTCTAATATTCCCGGCGATAAAAGAAGTACCACCGTCATTGAAGATACGGCGATTGCTCCCGAAAAACTACCAGCCTATGTTGCCGAATTTAAAACTGTCATTGCTAAATATGGTTTAAATTGTGTCTATTACGCTCATATAGCAACGGGTGAATTGCATTTGCGGCCTTTATTGAATTTGAAAGATCCGGAAGATCAGAAAGTCTATGCCTCGCTTGCCCAGGATGTAGCATCACTCGTCAAGAAATTCAGGGGCTCGCTTTCGGGTGAACATGGCGACGGAAGATTACGCGGTTCTTTTATCCCGTTTATGTATGGCGATGAGATCTATAACCTTTTTAAGGAGATTAAGCATACCTGGGATCCGTGGAACGTGTTGAATCCCGGAAAGATTACCGATGTTCCGCCAATTACCCAAAATCTCCGGTTCGAATTGACAAACCGTTATCCCGAGATTCCGACATCAATCGACTTCTCTTCATCGCATGGTTACCTACGGGCAGTGGAACAATGCAACGGATCGGGCGATTGCCGTAAATCGGAAATCATCGGCGGTACGATGTGTCCAACCTATATGGCAACACGCGACGAGGATAAAACAACACGCGCCCGTGCCAATATCCTGCGGGAATTTATGCACCATTCCGACAAAGCGAACCCACTGATTCAAAAAGAGATTTACCAGGTACTCGACCTTTGTATTTCGTGCAAAGGCTGCAAGGGGGAATGTCCGTCGAATGTCGATATGGCCAAAATAAAGGCCGAATTCCTGCAGCAATATTACGACGTGAACGGAATTCCTTTCAGGGCAAAACTGATCGCTTATTTGCCTCGCCTGGGGAAACTAGCGATGGCGATGAACCCACTCACGAACTTCTTTCTAAGTCAATCATGGATAAACAGCCTGATCGGTTTTCATCCAAAGCGGAAAATCCCCGGATATTCCAAACAAAGTTTGAGAAGCTGGGCCGGGAAACAACCCCATCTGCCTGGCGTGAATGGGAAAGTCTACCTGTTTGCCGATGAATTCACAAATTACCAGGAATCGGACATCGGGATCAAAGCGATTCTGCTTTTAAACCATCTTGGATATGAAGTGGTGATTCCAAAACATCGCGAAAGCAGCAGAACCTTCCTATCTAAAGGGCTGGTACGTGAAGCGAAGAAGATAGCCATAGATAATGTATTGCTGTTGAAAGATATCATATCTTCGGAGACGCCACTTATCGGTATCGAGCCTTCTACAATTCTTACTTTCCGCGACGAATACCCGGAGCTGGTCGATCAGCAATTGCAGGAAACAGCCGTTGAGTTGGGTAAAAATGCACTCTTATTTGATGAATTTTTTGTTCGCGAAATGGAAAAAGGAAACATTACTTCTGAGCAATTCACCCACGGGAGTCGGGAGATTAAGCTCCATGCCCACTGTCAGCAAAAGGCGGTCGCCTCTTCCCTGTCGACACGACAAATGCTTGGTTTACCAGAGAATTATACGGTTCAGGAATTGAAAACAGGTTGTTGCGGTATGGCCGGATCATTTGGGTATGAGAAAGAGCATTACGATCTCTCGATGCAGATTGGCGAAATGGTACTCTTCCCCGAAGTTCGTAAAAGCGCAGAATCAGTTACAATTACTGCTCCCGGAACAAGTTGCAGGCATCATATCAAAGATGGAACTGGCAAAACGGCGATTCATCCGATTGAGGTGATGTATGAGGCAATAATTGTATCCTGACAGTTTGCGGTCGTAGTTATGCCGTAGTTTTTGTCCGGCTTGATGCCCGAGTTTTTATTGGTTTTTTTTTCGACAATGCTCTTTTTGCCTTGTCGGCTTTAAGAGTTGAACGCCTGCAATAAGCGATTGGTTGAAATTGGCTCAAATAATAACACTGAGAGATTGGTTGAAAAAACAGTAGGGAATAACATTGAATGATATTCTATTCCCGAATAGAAGTGAGGGGAAGTTGATCGATCTAAAAATGAGACAATCTGAAGATTTTTCATCTTTAAATTGTCTCATTTCTATACTATTTCTTTGTTTGATTCGAGTAAACAACCGGTGGATGTGTCAGGGAATGATAAATCAGGTATATTCCGGCAATTATAAATGGGATGCTGAGTATTTGTCCCATGTTCAAAGCCATACCGTTCTCGAAAACTTCCTGGTTCTCTTTCACGAACTCGATCAGAAAACGGGATAAAAATACGCCCATAAAGAAGACCCCGGTCAGGAAACCTGTCCTATGTTTCATATCTTTTACTTTATAATAGAGATACATCATTACTCCGAATGTGATTAAATAGCAAAGCGCTTCATAAATCATCGTCGGGTGTTTGGCAATGGTTTCATTGTTTCGTTCGAAGATAAATCCCCAGGGCAAATTGGTCGCAACACCGTAAATCTCTGAGTTCATCAGGTTTCCGGTACGTATCATTGCACCAACAAGTGCAACAGGAACTAACAGGCGGTCGAGCGTCCATAAGAAAGATCGCTTCGTAACTTTTCGTGAGAAAATAATGACCGCAAGAAGAATTCCAAAGGCACCGCCATGACTGGCAAGTCCCTGAAAACCTACAAATTTATACCCATCTCCCACTTTCGCAATCGGGAGAACTATTTCCCAAAGATGCTGTGAATAATATTCCCAGCCATAAAAGAACACATGTCCCAGCCGGGCGCCAACGATTGTCGCAATGATTACGTACACAAAAAGCTTTTCAACCCACTCAGGATTTGATCCTTCGTACTTAAACATTTTAGTCAGTATCGAAAATCCAAAAAGAAAACCCATTGCAAACATCAAACCATACCAGCGGACTGATATCGGACCGAGACTAAAAAGTTCAGGACTGGGATTCCAGTGTATCGCCAAAAGTGTGCTCATGAGATATAATTATGAATCAATGTCGTTTAGTTAACGTTTTATTATAAACGTTTGTAGTTCATCGAGTAAGGTCGCTTGGGTTTCATATTTCTGGGTTCACTTCTCCCAGGTCGTATGATTTCCCTCGTTTTTTCCACAATACT
>JANXZJ010000038.1 GCA_025355585.1 Mariniphaga sp.
CGCAGGTAGCCGATGCGGTTGTCACCGTCGGATACCAATGAACCTTCCCGGTAATGTTTCAAGCGTTCGGCAGTAAAAGGAACAGGCTGGAGCCGTTCCTGCCGCTTTTCTTCATCTTGTTTTATCCGGGCTTCTTTCTCCGCGACGGTTTCAGGCGGGGAAGCGGCATTCCTGATCTGTAAAAATTCGCGCCACTCAATGGGTGCCTGTTCAATCTGTTGTACCTGTTTGCTGCGTGTACGCGGCTTTTTTACCTGTGTGCGTTCCACCTCGGAAAAACCGAAAAGATCGTACAGGGAGATAAGCGGTTGCTGGGAAACAGAGAGCGAAATTTCTTTACCGGGCACCTCCGAAGTCGGTGTCCTATCCGTTACTTTTGACATTTCGTCTTTGCCGAACAAGGAGCCGGTAAACCCATCCGAAGAAACAGATGGTTGGGACAAACCGGTTTCAGGAGTCGGAATCGTGTTCATTTTAGGGGCTGCTCCCAAAGCTGGCACCGGTTGTGAAACAGTTTGCCTGGACTGCTCCTGTGTTTGTGGTGTATGGGAAAGGTAGCGTTCAACATCCAGATATTTTGAAAAATCTTCGCGCAACATGCCTTTTAACCCGGCAGCGATGCCGCTCACACCGCCATCGTGCAGGAATACCAATGCGGGTTTACCATAAGGGTCGGTATCAACTTTCGAGGATGTATGCACCACACGATCAAAAGTCTGGAAGAGGTTGTTTACCTGGATGCCGTTGGACAGACGGCGGGACTCGACAAAGTCGTGCTGGCGCTGTGTCAGATTCGTCCCATGGACCTTGCGTTGCAGGATAACAAGGTCGCTGCCCACTTCAGTTCCGGCACGATCGGTAAAAAGGTTATTGGGCAGGCGAACGGCGGAAACCGGCTGGCAATGTTCCATCAACCACTGGCGTACAGGACGGTTCTGTTCGACATTGAGTACACCCTGTGAAGTGATAAAAGCCACTATCCCACCTTCGCGTACCATATCGACCGATTTGAGAAAGAAATAATTGTGGACGGATCTTGCAGCCATGCGCCGCATTGGGTCGTTGTTCGAAGTAAAGACAGGATCATACACTGCCACATCTCCGAAGGGAATGTTCGAGGTAACAATGTCGTAATGATTGGAATAACGGCTTTCAATGTTTTCAAAACCTTCAGTCCGAACGTTATCCTTTGGATACAGTTGTGAGAGGATTTTACCTGTCAATAAATCTTTTTCAAAGCAAGTATTTTCACAGTCTGGGAATTGCTGGCTGAAGGCAGATGCAAAAGCGCCAGTCCCTGCAGAAGGATCCAACAGTCGCATGGGAGTGATGCCCCATTCATGGAGGGTTTCAACCAGCACATTAACGACTTCCGGCGGCGTGTAAAAAGCGGTGAGGATGGAATTTTTCATCGAACTGACGTACCGTTTGTACTGTGCTTCATCACCTGCACCATCTCGCAATACTTCGTGAAGTTCACTAATCAAAGGAAAGAGGTCGAGGTCACTTTTAGTCCAGTGGCGTTCATCACCCGAATGACCGACAGGGTTTAATACCGCTTTGATACCACCGAATCCCGAATAATTTTCCAGTACGGCCCGTTCTTCCGGGGTGGCTGTACGGTTCTCCTTTTCCAAAAGGAATGTGGTTTTTATCGCATCAATGTTGTCCCGCAGATGCGTACGCTTGTTAAATGCCATCTTCGAGAAGGATTTGAATGGCGCCCGCCAGTTCAGTGTAAAACTGGTCGTATTCCGGAGTGGTGTCAAAGCCGTCGGACAGGTCGTATTTGTCAAAGACGCTGACCAGCTTCGGCAACAATTCGATAGCCACCCCTTCAGCCAGCATGGGAGTGACTTCTTTCTCAAATTCGTTCCAAAGGATTCGGACAATAGTGCGGTAAGGGGAAAACAACAAGCCTGCATACAGGGTTTCGTTGGCTATTTCGCCAGCCTGATCATGAGCTTGCCCGTTTTTAACAGCTGTACTATAGGTTTCGGCGGCGGCATCGCCCCGGGCAGCAATAAAAGCGTTATTGTTAGCTAAATGGGGATGGCTGTCCCTGAGGTAAGATAAAAGGGACAACCTGAAATAAGAAAGTTCCTGGGACATAATTATAAATTTTTAGCGGTTAAGTAAAAAATGGCGCCCGGGTATCCCACCCAGGCGCCGCCACTAAAAATTCATCATCCAATTGTGTTTAAACAATTTTCTGTTACAGGAACTTTCAGTGGCAAAAATAACAACTTTATTTATTGGGATTTTCGCTATGTGCTGATTTTTAGTTGAAAACCGGATACTGTCTGAATCCCCTTATCAAATCCATAAAAGCTACATTTTCATGTCTTTGCCTTTATGGATTTGCTTGTGTTGAGCTCCAATCGGTTGGCTTTGCCCCTGTTTCAGGGGTTCATTTACCTTTTTGGTTGCTTCGTTGGTTTTGCCTTCAGAATTGACAGCAACCTGTGTCTGGCTTTCATTGGCAGGAGTGGTTTCGGCGCCCTGTTTCTTTGCTTTTTCAGGGTTAAACTTGTAGAAGTCGAGTTTCCCTGCCTCATGATTTATCTTCACGTAGGCATTGAACGGCTGTTCCTGCCCGTCTTTCAGCATTCCTTTGACGTAAATGGTCTTATCTGCCCGCAGGTCTTCCTGTTGTTTCTGTGTAAGTTCCACGCCCAACAGTTTTTGTGGAATTCGGACATTGTTTGGTTCGTTTCCCTGAGCCTGCGGCTGTTTGTTCTCCTGAAGGTTGCGGTTTTGGTCTAATCCTCCGTAACTGAAATCGAAACTGCCTTTAGCCGCATTAAACTGGATGTAGGCATCGAACTTTTTAGGATTATCCGTATCATGGCTCTTTTTAGTGGTCATCCCTTCAACCAGTACCACCTTGCCTTCTTTAAGATCTTTTACCTGTTCGGGAGTAAACTCTACCCCTTTGAGCGATTGCGGAATGTTGAGCTTTTCAACCGGAACAGCTTCGAGACGGTTGGTGATTTTGTCGAGCGATATGAGTGCGGGGATTTTTTGTCCTGGTGTTGGCTCCAGTTCGACCACCCGTCCGGCATTCCCGGAAGTTACCAGATTCTCTTTATCCTTGTCTGAAAGTACTGTTCCCAGGAAGGTTTTATCCAATTCAGGAGTTTTTAAGTAACAATTTGGTTGGATGTTATACGTTCCATCGGGCATTTCTTTCAGGGACAGCCGTGCCTGGGTATCGAAGGTGATCCCTTCAAGGGTAAAAGTAAGGTGGTTCAACGCCGGGGACTTGTGGCCGTATAGCATGGCTTTAAGCTGACCGGTATCTTCCAGTGCCTGCCGGTTGATACCCATACTTGCAGCCTGCTGCCATTTGATTTTGTTTTCATCGATGGGCTGAAAATCGTTCTTCTGTCCGGACGCTGCACCTCCAGGTTCCTGTGCCTGTCCTTGTTTTTGCTGCTGGTCAAGGAACTGTTGCGGGTCGATACGGTAAGGTTCCAACGTTTTTGCATTAACGGGTTGCATCTCAATGATCTTACCCAGTACGTCTTGCGTCATCAGGAAAAATCCCGTGTGCGCAGGGTTTTTAGTCTGTTCAACGAACTTTTTGAAAAAGTTTTCAAGTGCATTGCCGTTCTTGTCAATGGCCAGAAGATCGGCCATGTTTGCTCCGTCAGGGCTGACTGTCCGTGGAATGCCGTTTTGGTTTAGACCGGTAACGGCTTTTAATGCCTGTGGATTGGCGGCATCGGTTGTAAGCAGCACTCGTTTTTTGCTGTCGCTTAACTTTTCATCCATATTTCAAATGTTTTAAGGATTCTTGCATCACTATCAATGCAGAGATGAAAATAGGAATAACAAAAGGGTAATTTATATAATTTCAGGATGTTGGCTATTTATGGCGCTAACCTGACGGCTTGCGGCATCAAAACATGAATGGTACGTTATTTATTGAGGACAGCAAAATCAATTATAACTGAAAACGTCTTATAGCTCAAAGAGATTTCCACCTTTTTCAGGTCATGCAATAAAGGATTGATGGAATTTTATTCTAACTGAAAATGAAAAAGACTATCCTTTACCACTTCCATCGACGGGCGCATTGCCCAGTCTGGTGGAGGGATGGATTGTCTAATCGGCTTTCCAAATCCGGGAAAGACGGACTATGGCTACCATGATCTGCAATCTTTCGTCGATACGGTTGTCAGGAGAGACGCACCTATCGCGAAATCCTAAACATGGACGATCTGGCCATATAACGGACAAACAACTTATGTCGTGTCACATCACAACTGGGGTGAGAAAAAAACATCTGCTTTATCACAATAAATGTGATTGAAACAATTTCTGAGCTTCATAACCGGGAAAGTAAAGATATTTTGTTAGTCGGAGGCAGCGAAACGATTTTCATGCCGCTTGCCGCAGGTTTAATTGACCAAATGTAAATTATTTATCTGCTTGTCGTTTTGGATAAGGGGATTCCGTAATTCCCTGAACAACCTAATGTATCGCAATGGAGATTGGATAGTTACAAAGTTTATAGTTCGGGAATTTTAGTGTCAGAATACGTCAAAACAACTGATTTACTCCCAGTCACATCTGTGTTATGGTAAGTTGCAGGTTAGTTTCTCTAATAATGGTACTTAAAGTGGTCTCAAAGAAAGAATTTGACAAAATATAGTAGCTTTAGAGTCGGAGATAAATTTGGAATAAAGTTTTACAAAGATCTAATATGCAGTATAATAAGTCAGAATGAGAAGAACAGATGTTGCTATAATCTTGATAATAATATTGATTTTATATGATTGCCCGTCAACAGGTAAGATTGTTAACCTATGGCAAAACCGGATTGGTTCACTACTCAACTTACAGCCCGACTATTCTTCTTTTTACCAAAAGAACA
>JANXZJ010000042.1 GCA_025355585.1 Mariniphaga sp.
AAAATTCGTGGACAAATATTTTTCATGGTCCACTAATTACACCAATTAACACGAAGGGAATAATTTAAAACTCATCACACCGTCAGTGTGAAAAGATGAATAGATAGTTAAAGAAGATTTGTATGTAAGCACAAACTAATTCTCTATAATTTGTGAGAATTTGTGAAAATTCGTGGACAACTTTTTTTGTGGTCCACGAAACGAAGTTCGGCGAAGCCAATTGCACAGATTGGTAAAGTCAATTGATAGGCTGGTTAATAGAGTCAGGCAAATAATCAATTACAAAGCCAACCGATTGATTGAATATTCTTTTAATCTCATCCAGATTGCCGACAATTTAACGACTTCTTCCGGCAGAAGGTTTAATTCTTCTATTTGAATTTCCTTGTAAAAAGGATACTCATGAGATACCGTATTGCGTGTTTGGCGCAGAATTATCCAGTCTTTTGCATTATCTAGAAGATCAAGTTTTTCCATTTTATAGAGGATATCGATAAACGGGAGACCTGAAATGTCTTCTTCAAGCGCCTCGAGCAGTTGTTTAAATAAACTGGAACCCATGCTGTCCTGAAGTTTTGAAAAACGATAAATCAATTGATCAAACAAAGCAAGTTCGATAGGCGATAGCCGGCTTAAGTTGATTTCTGTCAACGGCCAATACTGTTCAATGCTTTGATATGCAAACGACAT
This sequence comes from Mariniphaga sp., assembly GCA_025355585.1. Taxonomy (GTDB): domain Bacteria; phylum Bacteroidota; class Bacteroidia; order Bacteroidales; family Prolixibacteraceae; genus JAAFHB01. The sequence goes on from JANXZJ010000042.1 coordinate 691, forward strand.
CCGCTGATAATGCAAATCGCAAATGGCCAACGTCTCTGTAAGTTTGTCCCTTAATTCTTCAGTCAGCATAGCTGTATTCCTGTTTGATGAATTGTTTTAAAGAACAGTGAGTTTTTTTTATCCGGATGATCCAACACAACATCGATTTTTTGGTCACCAATTTGAAGTATCAAATCTGTAATAAAATTGATTTTTGTACGCGCATTCAGGTGTACGCCATTTGGATTTCGGATGTACAGGTCGATATCACCGCCCCGCAGTTGATTACTTGTACGGGAACCGTAAAGAAAAACCTGAACATCAGATCCGAAATGACGACTGGCCAGGTTTGTAATGCTATCTATTTCAAATTTGCTTAGTCGCATAATCAAAGGTAATCATTTTTTATCAGCTGATTTGCGCCTGATATTTTTAGTCCACTGAATATTTAATTACAAATTGTTGGATTAAAAGTTAAACTCAATCCCAAGGTATCCGCCAAGACGGTTTTCAAAGCGTTCGCCATAGTCACCTGAAAGGCCTGCCTTTACGATAAATGGTAGTTTTGTTCCGTTGTAACTGCTTTCAGCCAGGAAGGAGAATTCATCAAGCGGAATTGGATAGACCGTTCCATAATCTCCAAAATTGCGCGACCAGGTTGTAAGGGTTTTCCAGTAAAATCCGTTTCCCAAAGTACCGGAGGCGCCCATGTGGTGCATCCACATGCGGGTGCTTTGGAAACCCTTTGAAATGCCATCCGGCCCAATGGTCGGTACGAAAAGGGGCGTACCCATCATTCGGTTGTAATGGACAAAGCCGGAACTGTAATTGTAATGATTGAAATAATTGTCGTGTCCGCGGCCGGTCTTCCGGTTTGGATCAGTAGGCGTAGGTGAAGGAACCATAAATGCGGCTCCGCTTTGATTACGCGTATTCATATATTCATAAACGACATCCGTAATAAAGGCTTCCTGATTCCTGATCTTAAGGTGAACGCCCCATAATCCATCGCGCATATTCGCGAGTTCCCGGCCGGAGCGGTCTTCGTAAGGGTGGTTCCAGTAAAACGTGGCACTTGCCGTTTGCCAATCCTTCTTTAATTCGAGGTTGTAACTGCCCAACTGGTTGCCCGATGCGTTTGCCTGGTCGGTGAGCGTTGCTGCGTCACCTCCCGTCATTCCGAATACATAACGGAAATATTCGCTCCACTCCGGAAGTTGTCCGAATTTGGGAGAAACACCGCCCCAGAAGACATAGTGCTCGAGTCCGATGGAGAGACTGAGAGATGGAGTGACGAGGGCCCGGAGATGGAGGTTCTTATGATGCAAATGGGCATCGGTTATGTATTGTTTGTCTTTCAGGATTTCCTCTTCGTATAAAAACCGCCAGGAGAACCATTTTTTTGCAAACAGAAACGGGATATAGCCATTCGTGGAAAGCGAGAGTCCGGGAACAGACCGGGCATTGCGTGAGCGGTACATATTGCCGTTGGTGGAGGAGAGGCCACCGTAAAGTATTGGATCGCTTTGTGCCCCTGCTTTCAGGATCAGCTTGTGGAACCGGAATCCAAGCCAGTATTCATTGGGTTGGAAATCAGAGGTGCCTGCAATTCCGTAAACCATATGGACGCCATAGGGTAACCCCAATTCTTCAGTGTGTCGCGCTCCAGGTCACGTCTTAATCCCGCCTGGAGCAAAAAATAGCTGGCGTTGTGCAAGGCATACAAGCCATTCTGGTTCGAGGTCATCCAGAAGGGGAGGTCTTTACCGGAACTCACGGCAGAGGTTTGGCTTAGCCGGAAGTCGGGTTCGAAACCATCTTTCTGTTGTGCCATCAATGGGATGGTAAGGATGGTAAGGATAAATAATATTTTAGATTTCACGGATTGAAACGGATTACACGGATTTAAGCGAAACGAAGTTCGTCATAGTCAATTGCAATGAAGAAAATAGTGGCACTGCGTTACACGGCGTCAAACACATCTTGTCCCAGCCTGTCCCTGCTTGTCCCGATCTTTCGGGAATCTTTCGGGAGAGTAACACAGTGTAAATAATTAAAGGTTTGCGAAGTTACACGGTATGATACAGTGAGAGGCTGCTTAAAAATTTTCCGTAGGGAAAATAGCCCGGAAGAAATGTTGTATAATTAAAATTGTATTGTCCCGTAAGGGTAATGCTGTTAAGTTAAGGATTGGAACGCGGATGACGCGGAATAAAATAACGCTTATTTTATTACTAATTTGGTTTATCCGAATTTGAAAATATTGGTTAGCAACGTTTTGATTCTGATCTGTCAGATGACGAAACAACGGTTTTCAAATCCGTTTTTATCAGCGTTGGGACATCCGCATCATCAGCGTTCACGCTTTTCTGTAATCATTCTACCGACCTTTTTTTCTTATCGGAACTGAAAAATAAGATTGAAACAGTCTGTCAGGTACACTGTGTAATTATTTTTTCAAATTCACAGCGATACGTGTACGGTTTAACTTACCTAATAAAGAGGTCGCAGCCCGAAAAAAGCATTGCAGAAATCCTTGTAGTAATTCCCCTACACAGATATCCCCTACAAGCATTCCCCGATTGAATGAACATTTTTACAGCGTCAAGTTTTTAAAAGAAGATAAGAAGGTTCCCCGTCTTTTTATTCAACTAAAGCCAGTTTTCATAACATGCAGAGTTATACGAAACCAATTAGAAATGACTAAAAA
>JANXZJ010000174.1 GCA_025355585.1 Mariniphaga sp.
CCGGTCACTGACTAAACAACTATTTCACCTTGATTTTGAATGACCATGCATAACTGCACGAAGTTGGCCGTGCTTTCTGTTTCGGATAGGTAATGGTCAGGCCACTGGTTTCGTCCCATGTCCAGGCGAGGTCACCCGGAACACCCAGCATCGTAATTTTCGAACCCTTCACCGGTTTTACCGATTTCGTTTTGAATTGATCACCCTGCCATTTAAGGAAGATAACATAGGCGTAATCACCTTTCGATGTAAACCGTGCATCTCCTTCAACCTGGGTTTTCCATACCCGCGTTCCGTAAATTGCCTCACCGTTAACCTTTAGCCATTCACCCAATTTGAGCAACGGATGTTGTTCATATTCCGGAATGATACCTGCCGCTGTCGGACCGACATTGATATCAAAATTACCATTGCGACTCACGCCGTCAACCACTTTATCGATGAATTCCTTGGGACTCATGCAATCTTCCATATCGGTATCCTGATTATAGCCGAAAGTTTTCGCAATTCCCTGCCAGAACGACCATTTATGCGTCAAGATACCTAAACTTCCATCATCATAACTGTATTCCACATTGTACAAATCGCCGTGCTTGCCACGCTCATCCTTACCAAACCGGTCGTTTACAAAAACCTCCTGGTTCCTTTTAGCAGCTTCGTTGTAATAGTAGGCCACCACCTCTTTCATTTTCCAGAACGATTCGGGGTGGTCCCACTCCCCGTCGAAGTACAAGAAGTCGGGGTGATACAAATCGATGAGTTCTTTGATCTGCGGAATCATGTAATCATCAACATAGTTATTCACTTTTTTCAACCCTGCATAAGGGATCTCTTTTCCTGTATATAAGGGGTTATACCACTCATAAAGCGAGTAATACAATCCGACTTTCATGTTTTCCTTACGTCCGGCAGCAAAAAACTGCCCGAGCAGATCTTTCTTGGGACCCATCTTCATTGCATTGCGATCGGTGTATTTCGTTGGCCACAAACAAAAGCCGTCGTGGTGTTTAGAGGTGATGAAAATATAATTCGCCCCCATCTTTTTGGCAAACTTCGCCCATTCGGTCGGGTTGTAGTTTTCAGCTTTCCATTTGGGGATAAAGTCATCATAGGTGAAGTTCTCGCCATAGTTCTCCTTGTGGTATGCAACAGTAGGATTCCCGACTTCTTTCATTCGGTTACCATACCATTCGGCATACGAGATTCCCTTTTCGCGCGGAGCCCAGGCAGGAACCGAATAAACACCCCAGTGCATGCTGAGTCCGACTTTGGCATCATCATACCATTTTGGCATCTTATGGCTGTCGAGCGACTCCCAAGTCGCCTTGTAAGGTCCCTGCGCCGTCACTTTCGTCAACGAAAGGGCGCCAATCATCAAACAAATAATCAATAACAATTTTAATTGCATAGTTGTAGATTTTAGATTCCGAAAAATACGAATAATGAGGAAATATTCCATCAGACAAATGGATTTATATGTTGTTATAATTCTGTGATATCTTGGCGATTGAATTCTACTTCGAAGAGAATTGAACTTTTTTGCCGTATCAATGTTTTAATCCAACACAATTAAAAACAGATGCTATGAAATACGTTGTATTAGGTTCATTGGGAAATATCAGCAAACCGCTTGCTGAAAAGTTAGTTGCTGCCGGGCACAGCGTAGCCATTATAAGCAGCAAGGCTGAAAAAGCAGCACAAATTGAAGCGCTTGGAGCCAAAGCCGCGATTGGTTCGGTGGAAGATATCGGTTTTTTGACAAGGACATTCACGGATGCTGATGCCGTTTATGTGATGGTACCCCCGAATTTTAGTCCCGGTGACTGGAAAAAATACATTGGTGGTATTGGTGAAAATATGGCTGCTGCCGTGAAAGCATCGGGCGTGAAAAATGTAGTCAACCTAAGCAGTATCGGCGCGCATATGCCTGATGGATGCGGTCCCGTAAGCGGGTTATACTTTGCTGAAAAAGCACTGAACGGTTTAGAAGGAGTGAATGTCATTCACCTTCGTGCGGGATTTTTCTATCTAAACTTTTTGGGAAACATCAGTATGATCAAA
>JANXZJ010000079.1 GCA_025355585.1 Mariniphaga sp.
GAAAGTCACCCCTATTAAAAAGCAAAACTGGTTTGCTGATTTGATCCGGGAGATCCTCTTTGTTTCAAGTATTCTCGTTTTGTACTTCGAAGCAATTCAAATACATCAAGTAAACTGATCAGGTGTATTCGTACCAATGAAGCCACAACCGAAAAAGCCTTTTTTGTTTGTGCCATCTTTTGGATGACAGTCATTATCAGTTGTGCAATCAAGGTACACCAAACCTGTGTGCGGATGGCATTTTCATTCTCCCCGTAAAAGTAATGGAGCTGAAAGTTCTGCTTCATTTTCTTGAACAGCAGCTCGATGCCCCACCGCTTTTTGTATAAAAACGCTATTTCTTCGGCCGTACTATCCATGCTATTGGAGATAAACTCGTAATACCTGTCTTTTTCATCCTGATAACATACTTTTTTCAGACGAAGGGTTTTCTTTTCTTTGGTTTGTTTCTTTCCATTTTCATCTTCAGGAGAATACTCAATTTCTATGATTTCTTCCCGAAGCACCATTGCTTTCCCTTTCTGTTTTTGATGTTCCTGAAGCACTTCAACGATCGTATAAAGAGCATTTTTCTTGATACGGGTTACAAAAAAAACTGATTTGCTTGTCCACAAGGCAAACTGATGGTAATAGTTATAGGCCCGGTCGAAAACAACCATACTGTACGAGATCAACTCCAGTTCTTTCAAAAAGTTTTTGTCGTGTACTTTGGCTTCCGTTATTTTAATAAACCGCCCAACCGACTGTACTGCATCAATGAGCATATGCACCTTTAGTCCGCCTTTCTTTTTGCCATCGTTCTTGGGATTGCGTCCAACTCCTTTCAGAATATCACTGAACAAGCGGATTGTGGTAGAATCGATCAGTAAGACTTCTTTAAAGGTGAGCCCAAAGGTCCGGCTGTCCGACAAAAAACTTTGATAGTGGTGTACCAATTTAAAATAAACATCTTCAAAGAACTTGTTGTCGCGATTGCGCATCCCATCGCTGGCAGTACTCTTGGCCGGAGCTTTTTCAAGTCCCAAATGGTTCAACTTTCCACCCATAGCCCGCAATCCTTCACAGATTTCGGTCATCGAATCGCATCGACTGAAGATGCCAAACAGAACCGTGATTAACTGCGTTTTTGCCTTAAAAGCTTTATAGTAATAATCCGCATTGTGCTTCTTTACTATACTGGTCAAACTGATGCCATCAATTAAACTTATCACTTGTTTAAAAATCGGCTGTCCGACAAAATTTATTTCTGTATTTTTACCCATGTTGTGATTGTTTAGCAAAACAAAATTACAACTTGGGGCCAAACCTTCGGGGAGTAACCCCTATCTTATTTCCTCGTTTAGTAGTGATTAAAATACTATAACTTCAAAACAATTAATATTGAGCAATTACCTCTACCAGAAGTCTCCAAAACTTATCCACAGTTTGGATATTGATCTTTTCATCAGGTGAATGTACCCCCCTTAGGGTGGGTCCAAAAGAAATCATATCAAGACCGGGAAACTTTTCGAGAAATAGACCGCATTCAAGCCCAGCATGAATCGATCGGACAATTGGTTCAACCTCAAAAAGTTTGGTATACGATAACCGGGTGATATTTAACAACTCCGAAGAAGGATTAGGAACCCAGCCAGGATACCCTTCGCCATGACGTACATCTGCATCAACCATCTTAAATACGGATTCTACCATATAAGCAGCATCCTGTTTTCCGCTTTCAAGATCACTTCGCTGACTTGTTGTAATTTCGATTGTATTTTCCATCTTAAATTTCACCGATGCGAGGTTGGTGGATGTTTCTACCAATCCTGGCATTCGCGCACTCATTGCCAAAACCCCATGAGGACAAGCATATAATGCATTGAGCAATCGTAATTGGCTTGACTTGTCGATAACAAATTTGGGTTGTTCAGTACTTTCCAGCAAAAGCATTATATTTGGCTCATTGAGTAAAATCTCTGCCTCAATAACAGATCTGAAAATATTAAAGTCAACTGTAATCTGTTCTTTACTTGAGCCTGGAACTAAAACAGTAGCAAAGGCTTCCCTGGCAATTGCATTTCGAAGATTACCGCCAGTAAAATCAGCAATACAGATTTCATATTTCTGTGTTAAATGCCACAAAAACCGGTTTAATACTTTAATCGCGTTTCCCCTGTTTTTATTGATATCATCGCCCGAATGCCCGCCCAAAAGACCGAGTATGCCAATCTTAATAGGAAACAAGCCATCTGGAGTAGTAACTTCCTCATAATGAATAGTCGCAACCGTATCCATTCCTCCGGCACAGCCAATAAATAGTTCTCCTTCATCCTCCGAATCGAGATTTATAAGTCCTCTACCGCTAAAAAAGCCCGGTTCAAGTGCATTTGCACCGGTAAGTCCAGTCTCTTCATCTACAGTAAATAGACACTCAATTGGTCCGTGTTTCAGGGTGTCAGCAGACAAAATTGCAAGTTGAGCAGCTATTCCGATTCCACAATCAGCACCAAGTGTAGTACCATCAGCAGTTACCCATTCTCCGTCGATATAAGGCTTAATTGGATCTGCATCAAAGTTATGAATGGTCCCAGCGTTTTTTTCACAAACCATATCAAGATGCGATTGAAGAACTAAAGTCCGACGACCTTCCATTCCCTTCGAGGCTTGTTTGCTAATCAACACATTACCCGCGGAATCTTTTTTCACTGGTAAATCGTGTTGTTGCGCAAAATCCATTAAAAAGGAGATAATCTTCTCTTCATGTTTTGAAGGTCGTGGTATCTGACAAATAGTTTCGAAAAAACTCCAAACCGAAATGGGGGTTAATCCATTTAAAATATTCATATTCTTAGTATTATTTAATTCAATTACAACACTTTAAAAACTAAAGACCCTTGACAGACCTTTCTACTAAAAGTACGTTTTTTTTCAAAACCAAAGCGAGAATGAAAAATCATATTTTATTAAAGTTTCGTCTCGCTATGAATAATTAATTGGATAACGACAATTAGAAGAATCCGAATCACCTTAATAGGATTAAAATGCTATGTTTGCAAATTACTTAACTCATATGAATTTTACCAAACGACTATTTAGGGCGACTTTAATAACTACCATTCTTATAGGGATTTATGCTTCGACCCATGCGCAGGAAAGTCAAAGTTTAGGAAATTGGAATTCAATTCTTCTTAAAGGAAAAATTTCCCATAAATGGTTACTTTTTGGTGAAGGCCACATCAGAAGCAGTAATTATGATTTAAAATACGATTATTTTGAAATTAAATCTGGCATCGGTTATGCTGTTACCAAAAATTTTACCGTTTTAGTTAGTTCAGGATTTTTCAATACCGATGAGCCAGGAGGTTTCTTTCAGACACCCGCCCTGCAAAAGGAATTAAGAACATGGCTTGAACTAAATCTAAAACAGACTTTCAGCCGGTTTAATTTTGAGCACAGGGCCAGACTTGAACAACGGTTTATTGGTGACAACTACAAAAACCGGATAAAATACCGTCTTGGTTTACTCCTGCCTTTGAATAAAAGTGAAATGGTACAGGGCAGTATCTATCTTGCTGTTACCGATGAATTATTCATTCCGCAATATGGTTCACATGTGATTGAGAAGAACCGTTTATACTTTGGTACAGGTTATAAAATGAATAAAAATGCAGCATTACAGATTGGTTGGGTTAATGATACCGATTACAAATTAAACAGCCAATTCGTTAAAAACTATTTACAAATAATGCTGATTTATGACTTTACCAGCCTTATTAAAAAACACACCTGATTTTATTAAAGAGAGCAACTAATTTCTTACTTTTGCACAGAATTTGGTGCCCGCAAGGGCTTAATTTGGGAATCCGGTGAAAATCCGGGACAGTACCCGCTGCTGTAAAACCCGATTCCGCTGTTGCGGAATAGTATGTTTCTGGTTAATGACCACTATTCTTTCCAAAAAAGAACGGGAAGGTAACCAGGAATCGGGATAAGTCAGAAGACCAGCCATTCACGGTTTAAGCTTTCGGGATAAAAGCGTACAGATGGCCGTTTTCCATTCTGCATTACTTCCGATGAGCTTAAAATCAATTAATGTTTGTTTATTAAATTGATTTTAAGTATGTTAAAAATTAATTTTCGTATCATTTACCAGTTATTTCTGGGACTTGCAGTTGTGTTTACTTCTTGTAGCGAAGCCCAAAAGCTGTCTGGGCCTGTGATCACAATTGCGATTCCTGCTGAAGGCTTCAAAGTCGAAGTAGGAAAGTCGCTCTCGCTCAATCCTACAGTGGCAAACGGAGAAAAATCTTCTTATACATGGGAAGTGAACGGAGCTGTTGTATCATCGGCAAAATTATACACGTTTATACCTTCAAAAATAGGTAATTACAATCTACAGCTTAAAGTATCGAATGAAATCGGAAGTGACAATAAAACGTTTCAGATCTCCGTTTTTTCGAACCTTTCACCTTATATAACTAAGATTTATGACTATAAATATGCACCCGGACAACATGCCTCTCTGATTCCCGCATATTGGAAAGGAGAAGATTTTATCGGTCAGCCGTGGATTGGAACCAAGCGATACACTTCTTTGGGAGGTTGGGGAGGATATATTATTGCAGGATTCGACCATGTTGTTAAAAATGTGGAAGGTGCTGATTTTGCCATTTTTACACAACCTGGCCCGTCGTCGGAACCCGCAGTTGTGTTTGTAATGAGCGATGGTAATTCGGACGGAATTCCGAATGACGGTGAATGGGCAGAAATAAAAGGAAGTGAGTACAATCATCCTGAAACTATTCATGATTATCAGGTAACTTACTATAAACCTCTTGGTAACGGAAACATCACATGGAAAGACAATAAAGGGAACAGCGATGAACTTAAGCCTGTTTTCGAGTCTTCTTCATGGTGGTGGAGTGGATATGGAAACACTTCAGAAGTGGTATTCACAGGGGTAAAACTGCCCAATGCGTATAAAAATATTTCTACCCAGCCTGACATTGAAAACTGGATTGTAAACCCGGGAATGTTTACCTATGGCTATGCCGAGTGCTATAACAACTTAGATTACAATATTTCACTTAAAGCTAATCTTTTTGATATTTCAAATGCCGTTGATAAAACTGGAAATAAGATCAATCTTACCGAAATCAGCTTTATTAAAATTCAGAGTGGCGTATTTCAGATTGCAGGGTGGCTGAATGAAATATCAACAGAGGTCAGCGGTGCGGCAGATCTTTCATTAATTGAATATACACCTAACTGACTTATTGTAATTTATTAATGATTAAAAGGTACCACAAAAATTCCATCTTTCAATTCAGGTATCTAAGTCCCATTTATGCCTTAATATTTATCGTATTATCGGTTGATCTTGTATCGGCTCAACATATTTCCGACACTGTAAAGATAAAACCTATTGAAGTCTATGCAAATAAGGTAATTAAAGAACAAGCCGGAAAAACCACTACAGAAATCGATTCTATTTCAATGATTAAAGCATTGACATCCAATCTGTCGGAGTTAATTATGCAAAACACGCCCATCTTTATCAAAGAGTATGGCCGTGGTGCGATGGCAACTGCATCATTTCGCGGAACGGCGCCTTCGCACACACAGGTGTCATGGAATGGGATCAGCCTTAACTCGCCAATGCTCGGAATGGTCGATTTCTCTGCAATACCAGTTTACTTTACCGACAATATCAGTTTATTGCATGGTTCTGGTTCATTGTCTGAAAAGAGTGGTGCTTTGGGCGGAGTCGTCAAACTTGAAAATTCGACCGACTGGCAAAATACATTTTCTGGGAGATTACTTACAGGTATAGGAAGCTATGGAACAAAGGATGAATTTTTTCAGATTAACGGGGGAAATAGAAAAGTACAATCGCAGACTAGAGCTTTTTATAATTACTCCAACAATGACTATCAATTTGTAAATAAGTTCATTGCAGATATTGATCCCAAAACAGGCAACTACCTCTACCCTACCCAGCGAAACGAAAATTCACAATATGAGAATTACGGTCTTCTTCAGGAATTATATTTGCATCCTGCAGAAAAGAGCATCCTGATTATTCGATACTGGTATCAGCACAATGACCGCAGTCTTCCGAGGTTGCTCTCGAACGAAACAGGCAATGCTGCCAATATCAACCGGCAAACCGAAAACGCTCATCGCCCGGTGGCCGAATGGAAGTATTATGGCAAAAAAGGAACACTAAGTTTAACTACCGGGGCAAATATCCAACTATTAAACTATCAGTTGAAAACCAAAATTTCCGGGGCCGCAGATCAGCTCGTGATCAACTCTGATTCAAGGTCCGCATCTTATTTATTTAAAGCAATTTACAGTTATAAATTCTCCGGAGATTTTTCAATAGTTACAGGTGCGAATACTGAAATAAACAGTGTTTACTCAAAGAATTCTCCACTGAATGGTGAGCTGCAAGACTATGACAGGCAGCGACAGGATCATTCAGCATACGTTCAATTAAGTAAATCTTTCAACGATAAGCTTTCAGCCAATCTGTTAGCCCGAGAAGACCATATCGGAGGTAAGTTCACGCCGTTTATTCCCTCCGCTGGAATCGAATACCACCCCTTTCGCGATAAAGGATACTTTATAAAAGGTAATCTGGCCCGCAATTACCATCAACCTACACTTAATGATCTCTATTATATTCCTGGAGGAAACCCCCGTTTAAAGCCGGAAGAAGGAATAATGGCAGATATGGGAACAGGTTATTCAGGAGCAAACGGAAATATGACCTTCCATGCTGCATTAAACGGCTATTATTCTCGAATCAATAACTGGATCATCTGGTTGCCTACACCCCAGGGTTATTGGGAGCCTTATAATATGAAAAGGGTAAATGCCAGCGGAATTGAACTAAACACCGGATTCAGTGGCAAAATATACACGATTGATTATCATATAAATGGAAATTATGCGTTTACCCAATCAATTAATCGGGACGATCCACGAAACTGGGCTGACGAATCAATTGGGAAACAACTGCCCTACATTCCAAAGCATTCATCAAATATTCTTATCAATCTCTCCCGTTCCGGATATCATGTTACATGGCTATGGACTTATTACAGTGAACGTTTCACAACTACAAGTAATGATAAAACCTCAAAATTGGATGTGCTGTACCCCTATTTTATGAATAATCTTTTTCTTGGTAAAGAGATCAAATTGAACAGAAAGAAATTAGACATTGAATTGAAAGTATTTAATCTTTTCAATGAAGAGTATCGTACTGTATTACAACATCCTATGCCTGGAAGAAATTATTCCTTACTAATTCGTTACGATTTCTGAAATGACGATAAATTATTCAACCATTAGCCTGTTTCTGTTAACACTTTTTGTGTTTGCCGGTTGTATGAAAGATGACGAGTGGATGGCCCGCCATCAGTCAGAAACTTTGCCCTCAGCAGGAGGTGTATTTATCGTTAATGAAGGAAATTTCATGTATGGAAATGCATCTCTTTCGTTTTACGATCCGGTTAAACGAACAGTACAAAATGACTTTTTTTACAATGCCAATGGATTGCCGCTTGGTGATGTTGCACAATCGATGGTTATCCAAAATAAACTGGGCTATATCGTCATCAATAATTCGGGGAAAATTTATGTGATCAATACTTCAGATGGAAAATATATTGGAAAAATAACAGGATTGACTTCTCCAAGGTATATTCATTTTGTAAATCCAGATAAAGCCTACATAACAGATCTTTATGCTGGACAAATTACAATTGTCAATCCCAAAAACTATCAAATAACGGGGACAATAATCACCACAGGACATGCGTCCACGGAACAAATGGTTCAATGGAACGACTTTCTGTTTGTGAGTTGCTGGTCATTCGACAATACCATCTTGGTGATAGATACACGTACCGATTCTATTGTAGATGAAATAAAAACCGGGAAACAACCTGGAGGATTGGTGCTTGATAAATACAATAAAATTTGGACGCTTTGCGATGGCGGATGGTCTAAAAACGGAACAACTTCAAGAATTCCAATGCTTCAGCGGATTGATCCTGCCACTCGTACCATTGAAAAGAGTTTCTCCCTTACAGCAGATGCTAAACCTTCACGTCTCACAATTAACGGCCAGATGGATACCCTGGTATTTCTAAATAACGGTATTTGGAAGCTTGGCGTAAATCAGTCCATATTGGACGATCACCCGTTTTTATCGACGCAAAACCACTTATACTACAGTCTTGCCATCGACCCCAATAGCTCGGAGCTATACCTTAGCGATGCGATTGATTATCTCCAACGGGGTCTGGTTTACCGATACTCGCCACTTGGTGCCAAAATTGACAGCTTCAAAACGGGTATAATTCCAGGCTCATTTTGCTTTAAATAAGCAATTTACTTTATTCACTACAATATCATAGCAAAGGAAACACCTCCGCCATTTTTATAGATTGTCGGAAGAATAACAATATTGCTCTTTTTTCCCCAGCGGTAACGGTGGGTATAATAAACAATCTTTGTTGAGAAAATACCTATTCCAGCTCCAATCAGAACATCCGAAATCCAATGCTGATTATTGGCCATCCGATAGATTGCAGTTGTAGTTGCAACTGCATACCCACCAACACTAATCCATGGTGATGTATCACGATATTCCATGTCTAGAATAGTTGCTGAAAGAAATGCCTGCGCGGTATGTCCGGAAGGCATGGAGTTCATTCCCGATCCGAATGGTCTTTCACTTGGTATCCAATTCTTCATTCCCCGAACAATAACAGTCATTAGTAATTCAGCTTTGGCAGTGATAATTACCTGGTTCAAAAAATCACTGTGGCTTTTCACCCCGGCAGCTTTTAATCCAAATGCAACACCAAGCGGAGCATATTGTAAATAATTATCCAACGAAGAGTGAAAGTCCGGAAATATCTCATTCACTTTATTCTGAATAGTATATTTACTTAAGAGACATTGCGGTTCTACCAAAATAGTAATTGTTCCTGTACTGATAAGCGCTAAAGGAACAATCGCTGCTTTGATCCACTGAGGACGAACTAGATGATTCTGTATAACATTCATCTCAAATAATTTAACACTCGCTGAGTCTGTAATTTGATCCGTAATCTGATCAACCTTAAAGTCAAAGACTGTTTTTAATGAAGCAGACGGCAGCTTAAATTCTGAATAGTGATTTGAGCTTGACGACATCGAATTATTGTGATATAAGCTTTGAGCGAAAATTGACGTTGGGATAATAAGAAGAACCAGAATAAAAAGTATACGTGATGAAACCATGACCATTAATTTTTTGTGCTGCAAAGTAATTGATTATTTTGGCAATGGGAACTCAAATCCATAGTACAAAAACATTCTGTCAAGCTTAAATAAAATAAAAAATGCCTGGATTCATAAATCCTCCTTATATCCTCTCTATTTTTGTACGCTTTAGAAACAAGTATCAGTTAATCTGAATGCGTTAAAATGGATTTTATGGACGGCAAAAACAGAAGTAATATCAAACCCGGAATTAGTGTAGCAATCGTATTGAAAGAAGATCAACGATCCGGAAAGCTAACGGAGGGAATTGTTCAAAACATTCTGACAAACAGCCAGTTTCACCCTCATGGAATCAAAGTAAGATTAACCAGCGGTGAGGTAGGCAGGGTTCAGGAAATTAAATAGGCATCTGGTTACTGGCTTTTTGTTAAAATTACAGAAGCCAACCGCAAACAATTAAGGGTCCATTACACGGAAATTTTCATTTCAGTGATTCAATTTTTACGTAGGTTTGTCAAAAATTTTAAAATATGGCTACAAAAAATCTTTCAGAATACGTCCTGAGTTCAGTCCCCGATGGAAATGAAATGAAATTCGGCATTGTTGTATCGGAATGGAATTATGACGTGACAGGTGCTTTAATGCGTGGTGCTGTCGATACGCTTAAAAAACATGGTGTACAGGATGAGGATATTCTTGTGAAACATGTTCCCGGAAGTTTTGAGTTAACCCTTGGTGGACAGTTCTTTGCCGAGTATACCGATGTTGATGCAATTATCCTGTTGGGATGCGTTATTCAGGGCGAAACGCGTCATTTCGATTTTATCTGTCAGGGCGTAACCAAGGGAGCCACAGACTTAAACATCAAATACAATCTACCGGTAATATTTGGTTTGTTAACGACTGAAAATCAGCAGCAGGCACTTGACCGCGCTGGTGGCAGACTTGGCAACAAAGGAGATGAAGCTGCTGTAACGGCACTTAAAATGGTCGCACTTCAAAACAATTTCGAAGACGAAATTAAGCAGGATTAAATAATTTGTTAAATAGTTTTAAGGCGATTCTTTTGGAGTCGCCTTTTTTTGTGCCTTTCGGAATGAGTAAAAAAAATGTGGATGAGGATTAACAGACAAACAGCAATAAATATATCGATAACTAATTAAATCACTGATTTTTGCGCCATTTTGATTGTGTACAATCCGGATCGTATCAATCAAATTATATTTAATCAGGAATTAAATCGCATGGTTCTCTAAAACTAAACGCTTAAATAATCGTTATTTAATCTAAATAAGAATGCATAGGTAATTTAATTGAACGGTTTAATACTTAAAATTTAATTCTCACAATTTGATAATGCAACTGGAAAAAGTCGGACTACCAACATCGTTGAGTATTGATAAAGAGATCGTTATTAATGATTACTATACTGTTTTCTTAAGTCGGCAGTTAAGTATCCTGGGACGGAAAGAGGTACATGCAGGCCGTGCTCATTTCGGTATATTTGGTGATGGAAAAGAACTTGCTCAGGTTGCATATGCAAAAAATTTCACAAAAGGTGATTGGAGATCTGGTTATTACAGAGATCAGACTTTTATGCTGGCGGCAGGATTGCTCAATCCGGAAGAATTTTTCTCCCAGATTTATGGTGACACTGATATAGAGAACAATCCTTCAACAGGTGGGCGCAATTTTAATAATCATCACGCTACCCGAAATTATGGCATTGAGAATGGACTCGACAATTTATTGGAACAAAAAAACTCTTCTTCCGATGTCTCATCAACTGCCGGGCAAATGCCTCGCCTTTTAGGTTTGGCTCATGCATCTAAACTTGTAAAAGAGAATCCTGAATTACAACAATATACCAAAAATACAATTACTGGGAATGAAGTGGCTTTTGGAACCATTGGTGAATCGAGTACTTCTGAAGGTATGTTTTTCGAGACTATTAACGCAGCTTGTGTGCTTCAGGTTCCTCTTGCAATTGCCATTTGGGACGATGGATACGGAATCAGCGTTCCTGTTGAACTTCAGACTGCAAAGGGAAGTATATCTAAAGCACTCAAAGGATTCGAAGCCAACGAAAAAGATGCAGGATGCAAAATCTTCGTTTGTCCGGGATACGATTATCAGGCTTTGGTACAGACTTTTGAAAAGGGGATAAAGATTTGCAGAGAGAATCAGACACCTGTAATATTTCATATTAACGAATTGACTCAGCCATTGGGGCATTCAACTTCAGGTTCTCATGAAAGATACAAAAGCGACGATCGATTAGATTGGGAAAAGGAACATGATCCGATTTTGAAATTCAGGGAATGGATACTCAATGAAAATCTGGCAGACAAAAAAACTATTAAAACGATTGAAAATAAAGCCATTGAACGTGCCAGGCTTGCCAAAGAACTTGCATGGCAATCATTTATTCAAAGTTTTAACACGGAAAAAAATGAGCTCAGGAATTTAATTGACTCAATAAGATCTGAAAACTCGTCAGGTTCTGAAATAATAGTTGATGGTCTGGATGAAGTCCTTAATGCTCCTTTCCCAACCAGAAAAAAATTGCTGGCATTTGCTAAAAAACAGCTTAGGTCACTCCATGGGAATAAAGCTTTTCAAAAGAGCAGACATAACCTGCTGGAGTGGATTTCAAAAATCGAGAATAAGGGAAAGAATCAGTATAACACCCACATATTTAGTGATATAAACAATTTTGATTCAAGTTATAATATAAGACCAGTTTATGCTGCTGAATCCCAAACTGTTCCTGCGCACGAAATTCTTAATCTCAATTTCGATCTGCTTTTTGAAAAATATCCGCTCCTGTTAACTTTCGGCGAAGATACAGGGCGACTTGGTGATGTCAACCAGGGAATGAAAGGAATGCAGGAAAAATATGGTGTCCACCGGGTTTTTGATACGGGAATAAGGGAAACAACCATTATTGGCCAGGGGATCGGATTGGCGCTTCGGGGATTTAGACCGATAGCAGAAATTCAGTACCTCGATTATCTGATCTATGCCTTGCCAACCATTTCGGATGATCTTGCCACACTCTATTATCGCACAAGGGGTCAGCAGATTGCCCCGCTAATCATACGAACCAGAGGTCATCAATTACAGGGAATGTGGCATTCAGGGTCACCAATGAGCATGTTGCTGGGCTCGCTTGGCGGAATCAACATTTGTGTACCACGAAACATGACTCAAGCTGCAGGATTTTATAATACTCTTCTGAAAGGGCACAATCCAGCTTTGGTAATAGAGCCATTGAAAGGTTATTATATCCGTGAAATGCTACCCGAAAATCTTGGAGAATTCACCGTTCCTTTGGGTATTCCCGAAGTGTTGGAAGAAGGGACAGACATTACGATTGTCACCTACGGCTGGAATGTTACAATAGCTCACAGTGCTGTTAATAAATTAAAGGCGCTCAATATTTCAGCTGAATTAATTGATGTACAAACACTTGTACCTTTTGATACACAACATATTATACGAAGATCTATCCAAAAAACCAATAAAATCCTCTTTGTCGACGAGGATGTTCCTGGCGGAGGTACTGCCTATATGATGCAAAAAGTTTTGGTTGAACAAAATGCGTTTAATTACCTCGATACTCCTCCTAAAACATTGTCTGCCAAAGAACATAGGGGAGCATATGGCACTGATGGTGAGTATTTTTCGAAACCAAATACAGAAACGATTATCGAAGCAGTATATGAAATAATGCACATTGTTAACCCAGCAAAATTCCCTGGACTGTACGAATAAGATATGAACCAAATCAAATCGAAAATAGATGCCTCCGATACTCAGTTTAAAGATAGCGTTGAGTCTTATTCGCAGGTGATAAGTACTTATCGTTCAAGGATGAAAAGTATTATCAATCGTGATGAGGATTCTGCCGTTGTCAGACATCGCTTACGCGGCAAACTGGATGCCAGAAGCAGAATTGAGTTGCTGATCGACGAGAAAACGCCATTTCTTGAACTTTCTACCCTTGCAGCATATGGACAATATGAGAATCAGTTTCCATCAGCTGGAATAATAACAGGGATTGGAAAGATTCACGGTAAATCATGCATGATTATTGCCAATGATGCGACCGTCAAAGGGGGAACCTACGTAAAAGAAACAGTAAAAAAACATTTAAGAGGCCAGGAGATTGCACTGAAAAATCACCTGCCTTGCGTTTATTTAGTCGATTCAGGCGGAATCTTTTTACCCGAACAATCACAGATATTTCCTGATCGCGACGGTTTCGGACGTATTTTTTACAATCAGGCCCAAATGTCAGCAGAAGGTATTCCCCAGGTGTCAATCGTTATGGGATCTTGCACTGCCGGTGGAGCCTATGTTCCTGCAATGAGTGATGAAACTATTATTGTTAAAAATCAGGGGACGATTTTCATTGGCGGACCACCATTGGTAAAGGCAGCAACTGGCGAAGAGGTTACAGCCGAAGAATTGGGTGGTGCCTTCGTTCATGCAGGAATCTCCGGGGTTGCAGACCATCTTGCAGAAAATGAAATAGATGCAATAAGAATATGCCGAAACATTTTTGAATTGATACCCCAAAATGAATTGCAGCATTTTGAAATGGTTTCGGTTGAAGAGCCGGCTTACGATCCCATCGAATTGTATGGCCTCGCTCCCGCCGATCTCCGGAAACCCGTTGATATTTATGAGATTATTGCCAGAATAGTGGATGGAAGCAAGTTTGAACCGTTTAAGCGGAATTATGGTGCAACAATCGTAACTGGATATTCAAGAGTATTAGGATTTCCAGTTGGGATAATCGCAAACAACGGATTTCTTACCTCGGAGGCTTCATTGAAAGGTGCTCATTTTATCGAAATATGTAATTTCAGGAAAATACCCATCCTCTTTTTGCAAAATATTTCGGGTTTTATTGTAGGTAAAAAATATGAACACGAAGGGATTGCCAGAAATGGAGCTAAACTTATTCATGCAGTTGCAACTGCAGTCGTTCCTAAAATAACTGTCATTTTCGGTGGATCGTTTGGAGCTGGAAATTATGCGATGGCAGGAAGAGCTTATAATCCCGATTTCCTGTTTGTGTGGCCAAGTTCAAAGATTGGTGTGATGGGTGGACAACAAGCACTGCACGTTTTGAATTCGATCAAAGGGAATGAGCTTGAAGACAGTGACTCCAATCTTATCAATCAATTTGAAGAAGAGAGTACGGCCTATTACAGTACATCAAGGCTTTGGGATGATGGAATTATTAATCCTGCCGATACAAGAAATATTGTCGGCTTAGCCATTTCAATTACTTCGAACAGAAAATTCGCGGAACCAAAAAATGGGATAATCAGAATGTAAATCATTAATAATTAAATTAATATGAAATATAAAGAATTAGTATCTGCAGCTTATCAATCAATTGACAGTGCAGATTCTGCAAAATTTGCCTCATTTATCACACCAGATGGGATTTTCAGGTTCGCAAATAATCCTGCAGTAAAAGGCAACAAAGCAATTGCAGATTTTGTGGAAAATTTCTTCAAAAGTCTGAATGGGATCAGCCACTCAAATCTTGAGTCCTGGAGTGTGGATAATGTCATTTTCGTTAATGGAAATGTAAAATACGTTCGCCACAACAATACATCACTCGAAGTGCCCTTTTCATGTACCTGGAAAATGAAAGATGGCCTAATTGATGAATACCTGATTTTTACAGATAATTCCGAATTGTATAAGTAGCATATTTCAGAAATCAATTACAAGTTATCCAAATACTAATTTATTGTGAAAGAGTTCAGTACAATAGTAACAGAATTTAATGGGCAGGTCGCAACCCTTTGGCTTGCACGGCCAGATGTCCATAATGCCTTGGATGACATTATGATTCGGGAATTATGTGCTTTTTTCAAAAAAATTGAGGAAGATAGCCAAATCAGACTTGTGGTAATTCGGGGACAAGGGAAATCGTTTTGTTCAGGAGCGGATCTAAACTGGATGAAAAGGGCCTTTGGCCTTATCGCGGAAGATAATTTAAGGGAGTGCAAAGAGCTGTCTGAACTGTTTAAAGTGATTTACAACAGCAGTAAAGTCGTTATTTCTGTTGTTCATGGAAACGTTTTTGGTGGTGGAAACGGTATCGTCGCGGTCAGCGATCTAGCGTACTGTATTGACAGCGCAAAGTTTTCGTTAAGCGAAGCACGAATTGGGATGGCCGCTGCTTCTATCGCCCCTTATATGCTCAAAAAAGTACATGCTGCCGATCTGAAAGCGCTAATCTTTTCTGCAATGAATTTTAATGGCAAGGATGCAGTAAAATATGGTTTGCTCAATAAATCTTTCCCATCACAGGAGTTCATGGAATTGTATGTGAATTCACATATTTCAGAGATACTTGCGAATGGCAAATTTGCATTGATCGAATCGAAAAGGTTAATTAACGGATTGACTGATCAATCAATGACAGAAGAAATGCTGCAAATTCCCGAATTATTGGCCCGGATCAGGGTATCGCCTGAGGCGCAGGAAGGATTTTCCGCCTTTCTTGAAAAAAGAAAGCCAAGATGGTAGTTACAGACCCGAGATTCAACAATAGAATCACATAACTTTATTAATCAATAATTTAATGGCATTTTTGGATAAAATACTAATAGCGAACAGAGGTGAAATTGCCTTAAGAATAATCCGTTCGGCAAAGAAATTGTCGATCGGGACAGTCGTTATTTACACCGAGTCCGAAAAAGAAGCTGATTACGTCAGACTTGCCGACGAGGCCGTGAATCTTGGAAACGGTGATCTGAATTCAACCTTTTTGAACATAGATAAAATCATTCAAATTGCCATTTCAACGGGTTCTAAAGCCATCCATCCTGGATATGGATTTCTCTCGGAGAATCCAATGTTTGCAAAAGCATGCGAAGACCAACAAATTATTTTTATTGGACCCAATTCCGAAGTGTTAAGGATAATGGGTAACAAACAAACGGCTAAGTCATTGGCAACCAGACTTGGAATTCCTGTCATTTTTAGCCGGGAAATTGATCTCAAATCACCTGATCCTGACGAAGATCAATTGCACTTCCCCGCAATGATTAAGGCTTCATATGGTGGTGGTGGAAAAGGAATTGAAATAGTTCATAATCGGGATGATCTCAAAAGACAGGTTGAAAAATCAGCACGTACGGCTTTGAATTATTTTGGAAACGGCGAGCTGTTTATCGAACAATACATACAAAATGCACGTCATGTTGAAGTTCAGCTAATCGGTGATAATTACAATAATATCATACATTTATACGAACGGGAGTGCTCCATTCAGCGAAATCATCAAAAGATCATAGAAGAGGCTCCGGCCATTTTTTTATCGCTGGAATTGCGTTCTAAAATTCTGGATTCGGCCATAAAAATCGGGAAAGCCGTTAATTACTCAGGAGCAGGAACCGTTGAATTCCTGATTGATGAAGCAGAAAACTATTACTTTTTGGAAATGAATCCAAGGATTCAGGTTGAACATGTTGTAACAGAAGAAGTCACAGGCATTGATATTGTCAGTGAGCAAATACGAATCGCTTCAGGACTTTCACTCTCAATTTCTCAGGACGAGGTGATTATAAAAGGACACGCCATCGAATTAAGAATTTATGCAGAAGATCCTTCGCAAAATTTCACTCCCTCTTCTTTTCCAGTAATTTCTGTCAATTTCCCAAAGCAATCAAATCTGCGAATTGAGACCGATATTACCTGCAATCAACAAATAATGACCCAATTCGATCCTTTGTTATTAAAGGTGATCGCTGCAGGAAAGGATCGTGAAAGTGCCATAAAGCTGCTACGGACCGAAATCAAAAATCTGAATATCATTGGTCCTGAAACAAATACCAGGTACCTTGAAGCAATTCTGTCTCATCCTGAATACAAGCAAAATAATATTACAGTTGAATTTTGTAAAGACAACCACAAATTACTAATTGACAATTATATAAAACAACTAAATCCGGATCATCTGCATTTTTTGATTGCGCTTTCCATCGAAAAATTTTACTTCACTCATGTTCGTCCTGAAACTTCTGATCCATGGAAATACCTGGGATATTGGCGGGTAACAGATCAAATAATCAGGCTAGGCATAAATGGGAAATTGGTTAGTGTAGAGATCTGTTTAAGAGACACAGCTAAGGCTGCATACATACTGAATGGAACAAAGCACTGGTTCAAGATAGTTAATGAGTCAAAAAGCCAAATAGGAATAATGATCGGTGCAAATACAAAGCAATTATCATTTTCAATTGAAAATCAAAATAGTATGTTGATTAGTTGTGAAAATCAACAGCACAAAATATCATTTCCGGGACTATTGAGAAGTTATCCTGAAACCATTGCCAGTTCGGATAATACATCGGATATTGAAACAGGGGAGATCAAATCCCCGTTGCATGGCAGAATATTGGAAATAAACGTCAAAAAAAATCAATTTATAAAAAAAGGTGACCTCATGATGATAATTGAAGCGATGAAGTCTGAAAACCGAATTCTTTCGCCTAAAGATGCCAAAGTGAAAAAAATTGCTGTTAATGTGGGCGCTCAGGTTACTGACCAGATGCCCCTCATCTATCTGGAGGATAAACTATGAATGAACTATTGGAAGACCGATATATTGAATATAGAAGAAAAATACGGGCATTTTCTGAAACTGTAATCAAACCTTTGGCAATTGCTCAGGATGAAAAGGAGGAATTTCCGCTTGAATTGGCTCAAAAAATGGGAAAGGCGGGATTGTTTGGAATCACGCTTTCTGAAAAATATGGTGGGCAGGGTTTGGACTACCTCTCATATATTATTGCCGTTGAAGAGATTGCACGCATCGACAGCTCTCCTGCAGCGACTGTTTCCGCTCACAATTCATTAGGAATTTTCCCAATTTACACCTACGGAACCGAAGAGCAACGCATTAATTACCTTCCGGGACTTTGCACGGGTGAGAACCTTTGGGCTTTCGGTCTTACTGAAAAAAATGCCGGTTCGGATGCTAAAGGAGTCGAAACAGAAGCAAAACTGACAGAAGGTCAATGGTTGATCAATGGATCTAAGATGTTCATAACCAACAGTTCTTCTTCTATTGCTTCGGGAATTACACTTCAGGCAATTACAGGTGGGACAAATGGTAAAAAGGAGTTATCGGCCATTCTGGTCGATCGTAGCACACCTGGCTACTACGCAACACCCATCAAAGGAAAACTGATGTGGCGCGCTGTCGACAATGGCGAGCTCCGGTTCGAAAACTGTGTTGTTCCCAAAGAAAATCTGTTGGGCAATCGTGGTGACGGCATGAAAATCATGCTTTCAACCCTTGACGGGGGAAGACTCTCAATTGCGGCTATTGGGCTTGGACTTGCACAGGGTGCTTTTGAAATGGCCGTTGAATACTCGAAAAAGCGGAAACAATTTGGAAAAACATTATCAGAATTTCAGGCAATATCGTTTAAATTAGCCGAGATGTCGGTCAAAATTGAGCTTGCACGCAATACACTATACCACGCCTGCAGATTAAAAGATGCCGGTTTGCCCTTTGCCAAACAAGCAGCCATCTCAAAACTTTATTGCTCCGAAATTGCACGTGAAGTGGCCGATGAGTCCCTTCAGGTTCATGGAGCATATGGATTGCTCCGGGAAAATCATATCGAACGGTTTTATCGCGATCAGCGATTGCTACAGATCGGCGAAGGGACTTCCGAGATACTTAAAATGGTCATTTCGCGCCATATTTTATAGCATAATTTCTTAATTACCATGGAAATATCTTATCAATCAGAAAAAAAGGATGATCAAGCGATTCCCGATATTTCAGAGCGAAAATCTGAACATATCAATCTTGCTCTTCAATCGCAAACTGTGATAAATGAATCGGATAACCGGTTTTATTATGAACCTATGATTTCAGGGTTTCCGGTAAATAAAACTATCCAAATCCCATTTGCCGGCAAAAAATTAAACGTTCCGATGTGGGTTTCAAGCATGACAGGTGGTCATCAGCTATCAGGCACCATCAACCGCAATCTCGCGATGGCATGCAAAGAATTTGGAATGGGTATGGGATTAGGGTCGTGCAGAATGTTGCTTGACGAGGATACGTATTTCAGCGATTTCGATGTCCGTTCGATTATAGGTGACGATTTTCCACTATTTGCAAATCTGGGAATTGCCCAAATTGAGGAAATGGTCGAGAAAAATGAAACGGATAAAATCAGGCGTTTGATCGACCGTCTTAAAGCTGACGGACTGATTATCCATGTAAATCCTCTCCAGGAATGGGTTCAACCAGAGGGAAATACTATTCACAATCCTCCGGTTGATACCATCGAAAAGCTTTTAGAAAAAATTGATTTTCATTTAATTGTGAAGGAAGTCGGCCAGGGATTTGGTCCTCAGAGCCTCCGGCGATTGCTCCAGTTACCGCTTGCGGCAATTGAATTTGGTGCTTTTGGTGGGACCAATTTTTCGAAAGTTGAAATACAACGCAGTTCAATTCTCAGAAAAGAGTTGTATCAGCCTTTTGTAAATATTGGTGTTACGGCCGAAGAGATGGTCGATTTGACAAATGAAATGATCCTTGACGGCGAAAAATTTGCCTGCAATCAACTTATTATCTCAGGAGGAATCAAAAACTATCTGGATGGTTTTTACCTCACTGAAAAGTCAATTCTTCCCGCAATTTATGCGCAAGCATCAGTCTTTCTGAAATATAGCCAGGGTGATTATTCAGATTTACAACAATTTGTTACTTCCCAGATCGAGGGTTACCAGATGGCAAAAAGCTACTTGACTTTGAAAGAATCACGGCGTTAAGGCATTTGCTGGAATAGTCATCAGTTAAGCTGGAATAAATGTAATCGCATGATTTTCTGTCGGCAAATAGTTTTAATCCTAAAATATTAAATATCATACAAATGGGATTCATTTCCGGGTTTTCTAAATTTAACCGATCTCAAAGGATTGACTTTATCGTTCAAAATACCGCTCTGAATGGCTCAGAGGCTCATGATTTTGATGATTACGATTCACCGGACGGAAATCAACAACGGATATACAGCGAAATGATTGAGAATTACGTTGGAAATTTTCCGGTTCCTATGGGTGTAGTCACGAATATGCTTATCAATGGTGAAACATATATTGTACCGTTTGTGACTGAAGAGAGTTCCGTAATAGCTGCGGCATCGAAAGCAGCCAAATTCTGGGCCAAACGAGGCGGATTTAAGGCAACTGTACTTGGAGTGATCAAAAAGGGGCAGGTTCATTTTACATGGAATGGCAAACAGCAATTAATTAAGGAGTTATTCCCGGTAATCCGAGAAAAATTATTCGAAGCAACACAGGCACTTACCGAAAAAATGAGACAAAGAGGCGGTGGTATTACCGCTATTCATCTCATCGATAAAACGCAAGAACTACCTGATTATTACCAGGTAGATGTTTCGTTCGAAACGGCCGATGCAATGGGGGCCAATTTCATTAACTCTTGTCTTGAAAAAATATCCTTTGCATTGCAGGATATCAGTGAATTAAATTCTGATGAATGCCGCGTTGAAATAATTATGGCAATCCTCTCCAATTATACGCCGGAGTGCTTTGTCCGATGTTGGGTGGAATGTCCTGTCGAAAAGCTTGAAGGGTGGAACAAAGCGTTATCATACAAATCTTTCGCAACGAAGTTTAAACAATCAGTTGATATTGCCAACATCGATGTTTCGAGGGCTGCGACGCATAATAAAGGGATTTTCAATGGAATAGATGCAGTGCTTTTAGCCACGGGCAACGACTGGAGGGCGACTTCAGCATCCGCCCATGCATATGCCTCAAGAAACGGAAAATACACCGGGCTAACGACCCTTACGCTGACTGAAAAATCATTTATATATGAGTTGGAACTTCCAATGGCACTTGGAACCGTTGGTGGTATCACCGGAATTCATCCCACTGTGAAAAATTCGCTTGCCATTCTGAAATATCCCGATGCAAGAAAACTGATGATGATTGCAGCTGCTTCGGGGCTCGCAAGCAATTTTGGGGCAATCGCATCGCTGATAACAACCGGAATTCAGGCAGGACACATGAAGATGCACCTGTCAAATATTCTTAACCAATTAAATATTAATTTTTTGGAATCTGATATTGTCCGAAATTATTTTTCAGATAAGGCAATTTCATACAATGCAGTGGAAGAATTTATTCAGAAAATGAGGAAGAAAAATGAATTTACCTGAGATCAAATCATTTGAATCGCGCGCAAAATTAATGATATCGGGCGAGTACCTGGTTCTTAAAGGTGCGCTCTCGCTCTCAGTACCTCTGCGATTTGGACAGAAAATGACAGTTAAAGAAAATGATGGAACTCATTCAGTAAAATGGAAATCAATGATTAACAATGATTTTTGGTTTAACACGACGCTACTCCTCCCCGACTTTCGGATTTCGGAAACAAATCATCCGGAACTGTCAGAAACGATCCTGAGAATATTGGTTGCTGCAAAGTCTTTGAATTCCAAGTTTTTGGAATCGAAATATGAATACAAGGTGGATTCGGTAATAGATTTCAATCCTCTTTGGGGACTCGGTTCGAGCAGTTCTTTGATTTCAAATATCGCCTATTGGGCTGAATGTGACCCATTCAAACTTAATTATCAGATATTTAATGGATCAGGTTATGATATTGCCTGTGCAAGATCATCCACTCCTGTTATTTATGAACTTAAAGCTGGTCAACCCTTTTACCGCAAAGCTCATTTTTATCCTTTGTTTCATAAACAGCTCTATTTCGTTTACCAGAATCATAAGCAAAACACGAAAGCGAGTATCCAAAAATTGGACATGTCCAATATTCATTCAAAGGATATTAGTAACATTTCCAATCTGACAATTGAGATGGAAAACACAACCGATCTTAAAGCTTTTCAGTTCCAAATTGATCAACATGAAGAATTAATCGGCCATTTGATTCAGCAAAAACCAATCAAAGCCCATCTTTTCAATGATTTCACCGGATCGGTGAAGTCGCTTGGAGCCTGGGGCGGCGATTTTATTCTGGCAGCCTCATCAGAACCTGAGGATTATATATTTAAGTATTTCAAGGATAAGAATTTAAATACGATATTTCGTTACGATGAAATCGTATTTTCAGAAAAAATAAAAAGATAAACCAATGAGCGAAGACGTTATAAATATCAGATGGAGAGCCCCTTCGAATATCGCACTTATTAAATACTGGGGTAAAAGGGCGCATCAGCTTCCGGATAATGGTTCACTAAGCATTACGCTGGATAAGACATCATCAACCACCTCCCTGTCATTCAAAAAGAAACAAAGAGCCGAGAAAAATATCAGTTTTGAATACTATTTTCATGGGAATCGTCATCTTCAATTCGAAAAAAAAACGGAGACGGTACTTAATTATTTGATCCCTAAAATGCCATTTCTAACTGATTATGAACTTGTTTTTCAAAGTGAGAATAACTTTCCCCATTCTGTTGGCATCGCCTCGTCAGCCTCATCGATGAGTGCATTGGCGCTTTGCCTGGTAAGCATGGAGGAAATTGTCAAACGGAAGAAGCTTAGTAAAGACAATTTTTTTCAAAGAGCTTCCTTTATTGCCAGAATGGGCTCAGGTAGCGCTTCCCGGTCGGTTTTCGGAGGTATTGTGACCTGGGGTAATATTCCATTCATTGACCCTTCATCAGATGAGTATGCCACCCCATTACCTTTACCAAACGAAAGCAGGCTTCATCTGCTGATGGATATTATTCTGATTGTTAGTTCCAAAGAAAAAGCCGTGTCGAGTACAACTGGTCATGCACTCATGAATGATCATCCCTTCCGGCAAGGGAGAATATCGCAGGCGAACAGCAACATACGCAACCTGATTGATGCAATTCGCAAAGATAATTATAAACTTATAGGCACAATTGCTGAAAATGAAGCTCTTTCGCTCCACGCTTTGTTGATGACCTCCGCACCCGACGGATTATTACTAAAGCCCAATACATTGAATATTATTGACGCGGTGAAACAATTCAGAAAGAAAACCGGGCTTGATTTATTCTTTACGATAGATGCAGGACCAAACGTTCACCTGATCTATTTTGAAGATCAGCGGGAACTTGTGCTTCCTTTTGTTCAGAATACGCTCGCTCAATTTTGCGAAGATGGCCGATGGATCGATGACAGGATAGGAAGCGGACCACAGCTCCTTACCTCTGAAACTAAATTTTAGTATGAGCTATCCTGCCAAAATACTTTTGTTCGGAGAATATGGCATTATACTGAATTCAATGGCATTAGCAATTCCTCACCCACGATTTTCGGGGCAATTCCGATGGTCAGACTCATCAGCTGAAAACCCTTTGCTTACAGCAATTGAATCAAACAAGGAGTTAAAAAACCTGTTTGCCTTTTTGAAAAACAAAGCGGAAAAATTCCAGTCGCTTAATCTTAATCTATTTGAAGATGAAGTAAATAAAGGATTGTACTTCGATTCTTCGGTACCCATCGGTTCCGGTCTGGGAAGTTCCGGAGCTCTTACAGCAGCAACTTATGAACGCTACGTAAAACAAGTCTCACAAAATGATTATCAATTCCTTAAAGCAGAACTTGGAGCAATCGAGTCCTTTTTTCACGGTAAAAGTTCGGGTTTCGATCCGCTGATATCCTACCTGAAAAGACCAGTATTGATTGATAACCATTCATCTGTTATTACCGGTTTCGACCTGACCCATTTTTTTAATAACTACACACTTTTTCTGGTCAATACAAATTCGAATGGGGATACTGGGGCGTTGGTCAGTTATTTTTTGGAAAATTACAAAAACCATGATTTTAAAGATAGTATTGATAATGAATATATTCCGCTTGTCAATGAGGTTATCGGATCCGTTATTAATAATGACTTTGACTCTTTAGACGAATTAATTGCGCGTTATTCTGAATTTCAACTGGCACACTTCGGGGCAATGGTACCAATTAAGATGAGAAAATATTTTGAACATGGAATCGAAAGTGGTGACTTTTATCTAAAACTTTGTGGGTCAGGAGGTGGAGGATATATGCTAGGTCTGGCAACCAACCGTTTAAGAGCAGAGTTTTATTTTAATTTAAACCATCTTGAATACATGGTTGTTAATCATTCAGAACTGTAAAATATCATTTTCAGGTTCTTCATTTAACTTTAATAAATTAACTTTCATGCAAAATCCCAATAAAATAGTAATCTGGCTCAATCAAATAAGAGCCAACTTCCTGGTCCTTGCGGCACTTTTAGTAGCAATCGGCATTGCATTAGCCTTTAAATATTTACCTGATGGCAGCACCATCAGCTGGTTAAATATCTCACTGGTTTTGATTGGTTCAGTACTTGCCCATACCTCGGTGAACCTTTTCAACGAATACTCTGACCATTTGACAGGGATTGATAAAAACACGCAGCGAACTCCTTTCAGTGGCGGTAGCGGAATGATCAAATCAGGGTTCACGAAACCGTCATCGGTACTTGCTGCTGCCATTACGACACTGCTGATTTCCGGTGCGATCGGAATCTACTTCGGCATTACTGCGCACTGGACTGTGTTTCTCATTATGATGGTCGGCGCATTTTCAATAGTGGCTTATACACCATTGCTGACGAAATTTATGCTTGGTGAGCTTTTTTCAGGATTAACACTTGGTACGCTTGTCGTTTTAGGGACGTTTATCGCGCTAACTGCCAGACCGGGACAGTCTTTCGTATCGTTGCTACCATTTGAGGTGATCATGATCTCCATTCCGCCCGGCATATTAACTTCACTGCTTCTGTTGCTAAATCAATTTCCCGATGCAGAAGCCGATAAAAAAGGAGGGCGAAAACACCTGGTTATCAAGCTAGGAGCCCAAAAGGCAGCTTATGTATATACGGCTGGTGTCGTCGCAACTTTTGTAATCATCCTATTGCTTCCGCTGACGGGGGTTTCTTCCTTCTGGCTTTATTTGGGTCTGCTTCCTTTGCCTTTTGTGATCAAAGCAACTGCGACGGCACTTCAGTTTAATAACAATATGGAGAAGCTCGTTCCTGCACTTGGAGCGAATATTGTAACAGTTTTACTAACAGATGCCTTGCTTGCAGTTTCAATATTTCTGACTTTATAAAATCTCTGATCCATTTTAGAAGTTTAAAATCAGTTGGAACCGGTAAACAAACGTTAAGCATCTTCTTCAGATATTTTATGACTACACATACGCGAAGATTACCTGATTGGATGAAGACTCCTCTCCCGTCAGGAAATGATTATATTACAGTTAAGAACCTGGCAGCCAAACAGCAACTTAATACAATCTGTGTAAGCGGTAATTGCCCGAATAAAGCCGAATGTTGGGGAGCCTCCACAGCCAGTTTTATGATTCTGGGTGAAAAATGTACCCGAAACTGCCGTTTTTGCGATGTAAAGAATATGATCCCCGATCAGGTTGATATGGAGGAGCCATATCGATTGGCTGAGACAATTCAGGCGCTTAAGATTAAACACTGTGTGATCACATCAGTTACGCGCGACGATCTCGAAGATGGCGGATCGGCGTTCTGGGCATTTACAATTAAGACACTGAAAGAGGTAAATCCTGGTATTACAATCGAGACATTAATTCCCGATTTCTATGCAAGGCCAGAACTAATTCAAAAAGTGATTGATGCCAAACCTGAGGTTATCTCGCATAACATGGAAACTGTCCGCAGACTCACCCCAAAAGTGAGGGATGTGGCGCGTTACGACCGGAGTTTAAAAGTGATTCAGATCATCGCCAATTCCGGAATTGTGGCAAAATCGGGAATTATGGTGGGTTTGGGTGAAACTGAAAGCGAAGTTTTCGAAACGATGGACGATCTGCTTCAAGCAGGTTGTAAAGTGTTGACAATTGGACAATATCTTCAGCCATCGCCCCATCATCTTAAAATTGAAGAATTTGTGAAACCGGCAGTCTTTATTAAATACCGTGAAGCTGCACTCGAAAAAGGGTTTAGTATGGTCGAAAGCAGTCCGTTGGTACGTTCTTCTTATCGTGCAGAAAGACATATCCACGCTTAATTAATTGAAAATGAAGACGAAGAAAATAACATACAGCAAAATACTGGAAGTCAGAAATCTGACAGAATCAACTTACGTACTACGACTTGAAAAAAGCGATTTCGAATTTAAAGCAGGACAATACCTTGTATTAAATGTTCCCGGCGAGAATAAAGCCCGCGAATATTCGATTTACAGTCCTGAAAATGCACCATATATTGATCTGTTAATCAAAGAGGTCGATTCAGGCGAAATATCAAAGGAATTGAAATACCTGAAAATAGGAACAAAAGTGGAAATTACCGGTCCGTTTGGGTATTTCCTTTTAAGAGATAATGAGCAGATTAAACAAAGTCACTTTACATTCGTAGCTACCGGAACCGGAATAGCTCCTTTCCACAGTATTATCTTATCGAATCCGGACCTTAATTACGAAGTGATTCATGGCGTAAGGCATGGTTATGAGGCCTACGATTCCTCCGATTACCCCGAGGACCGTTATATACTTTGCACTTCGCGCGAACATGGGGTGTATCATTTCGGACGAGTTACCCATTATTTGAAGGAAAAAGGGATCAATAAGGATTCAATCTACTATATCTGCGGCAATTCGGGAATGGTGAACGATGTGACCGAAATCCTCGAAAAGAATGGCATTATCCCTGAAAATATTCGCACGGAGGTGTTCTTTTAAATGACAATGCTTTCAAAATACGCCCCCAAAGGATGTGCGAAATGCGGGAAGTTACATACCTGTACCGGAACTGTCAGATGCCCATGTTTTGAGGTAGAACTGCCGGAAGATGTGTTGGATTATATTGCCACCCATTTTGATGAGTGCCTTTGCAATGATTGTATGGATGAGTTGAAAATTGAAAAACTATTTCTCAAATAATCAATTTATTATCAGGAATTTGTCATTGGCCAATTTGTATAGTTTTCTCTATTTCAACTGCTGAATTCAGAGTGGCAATTCATCTATAATCTAAGGTTTTAATAGCTTGGATTCGTAAAAACACATAAATGAAAATCTGGAAGAAAGTTCAGCTTATGACCGACAGTGGCGACATAAAACCGGCCATTGCACCCCTGATTATTTCAGCCAGCCGTTCAACCGATATTCCGGCATTTCATTCGGAGTGGCTGATCAACCGGTTAAAGAGAGGTTATGCCTGCTGGAACAATCCTTTTCACCCTACAATTCCGCAATATATCTCCTTCCATGAAGCGCGTTTGATAGTCTTCTGGACCAAAAATCCAGAACCATTGATACGGCACCTCCCCTTTCTCGATCAGCTCGGGTTAAACTACTATTTCCAGTTTACACTGAACAACTACGAAAAAGAGGGATTTGAGCCAAATGTACCCGCACTTGAAAGCCGGATTGAAACTTTTATCAGCCTCTCAGAATTAATCGGAAAAGAAAAGGTAATCTGGCGCTTCGACCCTTTGCTGCTGACTTGTCAATTGACCGTGAGCGAATTATTGACAAGAATCCGGGAACTTGGAAATCAGTTAATCCGCTATACTGATCAACTTGTTTTTAGCTTTGCCGATATCCTTTCATATCAGAAGGTGAAGAATAACCTTATCCATGAAACTGAGATATTCAATCAGTCTAACATTCATTGTGCAGAATTTTCCATTCCACAGAAGATAGAGTTTGCTGAAAAAATTCACCAACTCCTGCCGGAATGGCGGAAAATCAATCCTGATTTCCGAATCGCCACCTGTGCCGAAGATATTGACTTAGAGAAATACCAGATTTTGCACAATAAATGTATTGATGATGAGTTAATTGAAAAACTTTTTCCAAATGATTTGAAACTATTGGACTTACTTGGAGTAAAGCCCCAAGAGCAATTGTTGTTTGGTGAAGATGTGCAGGTTAAGAAGAAGAATCTTAAAGACAAAGGCCAGCGTAAAACTTGTGGTTGCATCATCAGTAAGGATATCGGCTCGTACAATACCTGCAACCATCTGTGCGCCTATTGTTATGCAAACACTTCGCCGACTGTTGTGAAGAAGAATTTGAAGGGATTAAAACCCGGTTCGGAGAGTATATTGCCCAATCGTTAGCAAAATTACAGGTTGAAATTTGCTTCTTGCGGCAGGCAAATGGCTGCCAACTGCAATTACGATACGCGAACCTTACTTTATGAGACAAAAAAAGCTGTCCCGAAATCCGGAACAGCTCTTTAATATCAAAAATCAATTGATTATTTTTTCTTTTGCGGTGTATTACGTTGTTTGGCCATCTCTTCGAGCCTTGCAGTAAATTTCGATTTTACAACCGGCATCTTTTGTTTGGCTTTCAACTGTGCATGGATTGCGTCTTCATTAATCAACCTTTTGAAGATCCACATCTGAACGAAAGTAAATACCAAAGACAAGAAATAGTACAAGCTTAATCCAGAAGCATAGCTGTTAAAGATGAACAGGAACATTACAGGCATAAGGTACATCATTGTTTTCATACCTGGCATTTGCTGGGTTCCGGCGGCGCTCATTTCGTTGTTGTACTTCACATACAGAATGTTGGTAACTGTCATCAGCAAGCAGAAAAGGCTTACGTGACTACCAAACCCAAACGGAACTACAAAAGGAAGAGTCAGAATCGAGTCGTACGTTGAAAGGTCGTGCGCCCAAAGAAAACTTTGTTGCCTCAATTCGATGGAGATTGGGAAAAAGTAGAACATCGAGACGAGGATTGGCATCTGAAAGAGCATTGGCAAACAACCACCCATCGGATTTACACCCGCCTTTTTATACAGCGCCATCGTTGCCTGTTGTGATTCCATTTTTTTGTCTTCCCCAAATTTTTTCTGAATCTCCTCAATTTCTGGTTTTAACAACCTCATTTTTGCCTGAGAGATGTAAGACTTGTAGGTAAAAGGTGCTATGATCAGCTTGACGTAAATGGTCAGCAACAAGATAATTACACCAAAGTTTCCGATGTATCGGCGCAAAAAGTCGAAAGCAGGAATGATAATATATTTATTGACCCATCCGATAATGGTCCAGCCAAGTGCTAACTCGTCATCAAGCTTTATATCGTACTGTTTGAGCGTGTTGTATTGATTAGGACCAAAATAAAACCGGGCAGGAAATGATTCGCTTCCCGAATTATCGAGCGGAATCGTCAAATCAGCTGTCATATCTGATACATGTGTAGAATCGGCGCTTCCTCTTACTTTGGTGCTTACCTGGCCATTAAGAAACGCTTTATCCGCAATCAGTACAGACGAGAAGAACAACGTTTTAAAACTTACCCATTCGACTTTCGTTGTCAAGGCCTTTGTTTCTGATTTGGTGGTGGCTATTTTATCAACATTATCCTTATAATATTTGTAGTAAGTAGTTGCATAGTTATCCTCACCGAATTTCGATACTTTCTCCTGACGAGGCATTTCCTGGGTCCACGCAAAGTTGATATAGTCTGAATTTGCACCCATCACTTTTTTAAGACCAGCCGTCTTGATATCGAACCCAACCATAAAGGAGTTAT
Organism: Mariniphaga sp.; assembly: GCA_025355585.1. Taxonomy (GTDB): domain Bacteria; phylum Bacteroidota; class Bacteroidia; order Bacteroidales; family Prolixibacteraceae; genus JAAFHB01. The sequence goes on from JANXZJ010000079.1 coordinate 29,845, forward strand.
GACTGAGTGTGTAGACATAAGCGACAGAAACACCATTTCCTGCATCGAGAAGCATGGTCAGCGATTTCGAATCCTGTTTGCCTTCCTTATTGAATTTTTCGCGGCCTTCTTTCCCTTTCGATACTTCAGCTCCCGAAACCGTCAATATGGTATCGGTAACGGAAGGGGCAAAATAGAACAGGTCGGTTTGAATGCTCTTGTTCTGCGAAAAGAAGTTCAATCCAAAGCGATTTTTGTCTCCTTCGAAAAGAATAAGGGGTTTGCCATTGTATCTTTTATACCCTTTTAACTCAACCGAATAAATCTTTCCTCCTTTTGTTGAAACCCTGACTTTCATCAGGTTATTCTCCAGTGTGATGAATTTTTCGGTGCCTTTAACCGACTCGGAAAAAACCCCGTAAAGATTTTTTAAATCATTTTCGACACCTGCTATGCCTGCGCTATCGGAAGGTGGGTTAGTTACTTTTGCCTGAAGGGTTGCTGATGCCGCTTTTGCTTCTACTTCAGCCTGCTGTACTTTTGCGGCTTCGACCTGAACAATTGAATCGCGTTGTCGTTTAGCCGCTTCAATATCGCTTTCCGATGGTTTATTGAAGTAGCTAAATGTCACCAGAATCACAAAAATCAGGGCCAGGCCTGTGATCGTATTTTTATCCATAAGTAATTATAATCGTATTTTTTTATTTAGAGTTATCAAGAACAGACTTTACAAATGCTACAAATAAAGGATGCGGCTGCATCACAGAACTGCTGTATTCAGGATGGAATTGTACGCCCACAAACCATGGATGATTAGGAATTTCAATCACTTCAACCAATGTAGTGTCAGGATTCACCCCGACTGCTTTCATTCCTGCATCTTCAAATTTTTTCAGATAGGCATCATTAAATTCGTAACGATGTCTGTGTCTTTCAGATATTTTCGATTTTCCGTAAGCAGCAAAAGCCTTTGAATCCTTCTTAAGGTTACAGGCATAAGCTCCTAAACGCATTGTTCCACCTTTATCGGTAATCTCCTTCTGTTCTTCCATCAGGTCGATAACCGGAAATTTGGTTTCCGAATTCATCTCTGTGGAGTCGGCATCACACAATTTCAATACATTACGCGCAAATTCAATCACAGCTATCTGCATTCCGAGGCAAATTCCGAAGAATGGAACTTTATGGATGCGCGCATATTGCGCGGCAACAATTTTGCCTTCGATACCTCGATGTCCGAAGCCGGGAGCAATGATGATACCGTTACACCCCTTCAATTTTCGCTCTATATTCTCTTCGTTTATCTTTTCAGAATGTATCCACTCGACGTTAACCCGGCATTCGTTGGCAGCACCTGCATGAATCAGTGCTTCAGAAATTGACTTGTAGGCGTCGTGAAGTTCAACATATTTGCCGATCAGAGCTACTTTTATTTCTCTTTTTGGATTCTTATACCTGTACAAAAATTCGTTCCATTCTTTAAGTGCGGGTGGATCTCCCAATGGAAGGCCTAATTTTTTAAGGACAATTTCATCCAGTTTTTCCTCCTGCATTTTAATCGGAACTTCATAGATCGTAGGCACATCTATTGACTCGATAACTGACTCTTTGTTCACGTTACAGAATAGGGCAACTTTCTCTTTCAAACCCGGCGAAAGAGGATGTTCCGTCCTGAGTACGAGAACGTCAGGCTGAACTCCGTTTTCGAGCATCGTTTTAACCGAATGCTGGGTAGGTTTTGTTTTCAGTTCACCCGATGCCTGTAAGTAAGGAACCAGCGTGAGATGGATAAAAAGTGCATCACTTCCCATCTCCCACTTTAGCTGCCGAACCGCTTCTATGTACGGTAAAGATTCGATATCACCAACCACACCACCGATCTCAGAGATCACAACATCGAATTTTTTCTTCGATCCCAGAAATTTGATATATCTTTTAATTTCGTCAGTAATATGAGGGATGATCTGAACCGTCTTTCCCAGGTAATCACCACGACGTTCCTTGTTAATTACAGACTGGTAAATTCTGCCCGTTGTAACGTTATTCGCTTGTGTTGTAGGAGAATTAAGAAATCGCTCGTAGTGTCCAAGATCGAGATCAGTTTCGGCCCCATCCTCGGTTACGTAACATTCGCCATGTTCGTAGGGATTTAAAGTTCCCGGATCAACGTTGATGTAGGGATCTAATTTCTGAATAGTTACCTTGTATCCTCTTGCCTGAAGAAGTTTCGCAAGGGATGAAGCAATTATCCCTTTTCCGAGAGAAGAGGTCACACCGCCTGTCACAAATATATACTTCGTTGTGGCCACAATAATAAGATTTGTTGTACGTTCTAAAAGTTTGCAAAGTAACTAATAATAATCGGAACCCTTACAGCTTTCGGTTAAATTTCAGTTACTTTATTACAATGAAAAACCCGTTCCGGTTAACCGTAACGGGTTTTTAAATATCAATAAAACATTAGTTTACTTCTTCCTGCGAATCGATGATCTTAAGTTTTGCCTTCAGAAAATCAATTTGAACTTTAATCTTTTCAATTTGAGCGTTTACCCCTTGTATTAACGACTGGGCACCTTTGCTTGATCCAAAGAACCCGACATTGTTACCAAGGGTATTTATGTCGCTTTCAAGCTGTTTTAAATGTTGTGACAACCGATCGCGTTCCATGTTAATTTTTGACCAACCACGCTGTTGTGAAGCTAAATTTTCGATTTTGCTCTGGAATTTAAACAGTCCCATATCCTGGTCGTCCAATTTCAGCTGATCAAAATAAGCATCTATTAAGCTATGATAACGTGCTTGTAATTCTTCTTTTTTGCGGAACGGAACGAAACCTATTGCAGACCACCGATCCTGAAATTTCTTTAGAATGTCAATATCCACCTTCGCATCGCCAGTCGGTTTAAATGCTTCAATTTCTGCAATCAATGCTTTTTTGGCTTTATAATTCTCATCCTGATCGCCAGTTACGCCCGAAAAATGGGTTGTCTTACGATTAAAGAATTCATCGCAGGCAGTACGGAATCGTTTCCATATCAGCTCCGATTGTTTGCGTGGCACAGGTCCAACTTCTTTCCATTTTTTCTGAAGTGCAATCAGCTTATCAGTTGTGGCTTTCCAGTCTTCAGCATCTTTCAGCTTTTCAGCCTGTTCGCATATTTCCAATTTAAGTGAGAGGTTCTTATTAAGCTGATCTTTACTCTTATTCCAGAAATTACGTTTGTTTTGGAAGAATGCATCATTAGCGGCTCTGAAACGCTCCCATACTTTCGCATTCTCTTTACGCGGACCAAATCCGGAAACTTTCCATGCTTCCTGTAAAGCGATCACCTTTTCAGTTACATCATTCCATTCGCGGGGATTATCGGAGGTAAAGGTGCAATGTTGTTCAGCCAATTCACAAAGCTCAATTTTCTTTTGTAATTGTTCTTTCTGAGTAGATCGCTCCTGTTCAAAGAATTGCTGATAGCGCTTGTTTATTACAGTCGTAGCTACCTTGAAACGCTCCCACAAATCTTGTTTGGTATCGCGGGGCACAGGACCAATCTCCCGCCATGCCTCATGGAGTTTCTGAAGATCCCTGAAAGTCGACAGTGCATCGGCATCAGCAACAGCAAGTTCTTCGGCTTTCAAACATAACTTGGCTTTCTCGTCCATGTTCCGGCGAAGATCAAGATCACGCAGCTCGCGGTTGATCTTCACAAAATCATAAAACAGCTCAACATTATAGTGGTAATTCTCCCATAAATCCTTGACACGGGTTTGAGGAACCTGTCCTGTTGCCCTCCATTTGTCCTGAAGATTGTTGAACTCCTGAAAGGTCATATTAATCGACTCTTCACTGTTTATTAAGGACTTGATTTCCTCAATAATCGCAAGTTTCTTATAATAATTTTCTTCTTTTACTGCTTCTTGTTTTTTATTTAATTCAGACCGAAGATTTTTGTATTCACGAAGAAGATCTTTTAGATCCGCTTCAAACGAATCGGCCTGAGGCTCAAATAAAACTTCATCGTTTCCTTCGGCTGTAAAGGCAAGTTTCTGTTCCTGAATCTCACTATTCCGGATCTTATAAAAACACCCCTTAATTGCTTCGGCATGAGGTCTGATTTCGTCTATCGTCCCTTCAGCTAATATTTTCCGTAACGTATTTATTAATTGTATTTTGCTGTATGATGAATAATCATGGATTGGAATTGCATTGGCGTCAGGTTCCCGGTCGCTGAAAAGATCATCATCATCATCATCATCAGATTCAACCTCAACCTGCACTATTTGGTCAATTAATGCAGTTTCAGCAGTTCCCGAAACCTCTTTTAGTGGAAGTGGAATAGCTTCGGTAGCTACAGACGTTTCAGGTTCCTGAACATCTTTCACATCTACATCATTTTTCGTATTAATTTCAGAAACAACATCTTGCATTTTTTCTTCAGGCGCTTCTACCTCATATGAAGTCAAGGTCGCAAGCAGATTGGGTTCCGGTACAATTTCCGGAGCAGATTCAAGTGCTAGTTCCGGAGTAATCTCAGGTACTAATTCAGGAACAGATTCGGGTAATAATTCAGGAGTGATTTCGGGTAATAATTCTGGAATAGATTCTGGAACAAGTTCAGGTTCAGGTTCATATAAAACAACAGGTGAAGATTCAACCTCTTCTACCAATGTTTCATTGTCAGCGCTTTCAAGAGTAGCAACTGATGTAGTAGCTTCATCATTTTCAATTTCCTCAACATTTTTGAGAACTTCTATTTCTTCTGATGCTGCTTTTTTTGTCAATTCGTTAGATTCCATCTGCAATTTCGTTACGGCGATTAAGCCAGGATGTAAGTACAATATTATTTTTCACGAAAATAGATATTTACAAGCTAATACTCAACTAATTCGAAAACATATTTTTGATCCTAATAAAACAAGGGGCTGCAGTAGTTTACTACAAGCCCCTTAATGTATTGTTTTTTAGAAACATAGAAACTTAATCGATCGAAATATCTTTTGGCTCCTTTTCTTTGACTTCTTCCATTTTGGGTACGACTATTGACAATATTCCGTTCGAAAAGGTTGCACTGATCTTGTCGGTCTCTACACTTTTTGGAATCGAAAAGCGTCTGATAAAACTTTTTAAACCAAATTCTCTTGACAGGTATTTTTCTTCATCATTTGGCTTTTCATTAACACTTCCTTTTACGATCAGAAGATGATCCTGAAATTGGATTCCTATTTGCTCCTTCATAAATCCCGGGACCGAAAGTTCAAGTCGAAAGTTATCCTTACCTTCAACCACATTGGCTTGCGGAATATCATAACAAGTTTCATCTTTCAGATCACTCAATAAACTATTTAATGAGCTATCTAATAATGCATGGTAACGCAATGGGTTTGTAAATCTTAAAACATTCATAGCTTTATTTTTTAAATTGTTTAAAAATTTCATTTCAGCAACTTTGCATTCAATTGATGTACCATTTCAACAATTCTTGACTTTTCATTCACAAAACAGCCATTATGGCACTTTAAATTAATTATCATGCCATAATGGCACCGTATGAATATTTTGAACAAGTTTGATCCGGTATAATACCTTCAGCGAATTGCGAAGATTGATCTGGAATACTACTTTTACAAAAAAATAGTCATGCGTATCGATATTCTTACCGTTGTTCCTGAATTATTGGAGAGTCCATTTAATCACTCTATATTGAAAAGAGCCAAAGACAAAGGACTTGCCGAAATCTATATTCACAATATCAGGGATTGGTCTGCAAATAAACATAAACAGGTCGATGATTACGCGTTTAGTAAAGGTGCAGGGATGGTTATGTCTATCGAACCTATAGATCGTGCAATCAGCGAATTAAAAAGTCAACGCGATTATGATGAAGTCATCTTTCTAACCCCCGATGCGCGCCAGTTTGTGCAGCGCGACGCCAATCAATTGTCGCTTAAGACAAATCTGATTATTCTTTGCGGACACTATAAAGGTGTCGATCAACGGGTTCGCGATCACCTGGTTACACTGGAGTTATCAATTGGAGATTACGTGCTGACCGGTGGAGAATTAGCTGCTGCTATCGTTGCAGACGCTATTGTCAGATTGATTCCGGGGGTTTTATCAGATGAGACGTCTGCCCTTACCGATTCTTTTCAGGATGGATTACTTACTCCTCCGGTATACACAAGACCGGCAGAATATAAAGGATGGCGCGTTCCTGAAATCCTCCTTTCGGGTAACGATCGACTAGTCGACGACTGGAAGCAGGAACAAGCTTATGAAAGAACAAAAAGAATCAGACCGGATATGCTGAAGGACAATGAAGTCTGAATTAGGATTTGAGGATTTTTGTGGAAGCAGCTTATTACCATAATGCCTAATCACTGTCCCATAATCCTAAAATCTTTTATTCCTGCAAATCCTAATTCAGACAGTTACCTCCTGCAAATCTGCCGATAAGAACAGTATTTACAATGCTCCTCGTTTGCTGTCTGATTAAATGGAATGGTCAGGTCAAAAATTTCCTCAAGAAGCAATCTGAAATGAGCCTCAAACTGATCTGAAAGCAAAACAAATTCCACAGGCTGATTTCCAATTTCTTTCGATCGAAGTGATGGATCGAAATCCTCTTCAAAGATTCCGCGCAAAGAGTAAATCCCTGGATATATATCAGTTAACTCAGGTTGATTTTTGTGAAGAATATAGGAATAAACAAGTGTCTGAAAGGCAGCTTTATTCCGTGTTTTATTCTCTTTGTCGAACAGTGAAATTAACATCGGAAAACTTAATTCTACACTACCAGTCTTATAATCAAAGATACATACCCGATTATCTTTTAGGTCAATGCGATCGATCGTTCCGCCAATTAAAACATTTCGCTTCATCCCGTTAATCGAAATCGTAGTTTCAACCTTTTTTTCGAGTCCTACTATTTCAAACGGCGTGCGATTCCGGTCAACCTCAAGCAATTTATTCACATATTTCTTCACAACCTCATAAATCAACCAGTTTCGACCAGTTAACGATACCTTTTCCTCTGCTTTCATTCCTTTAAAGTATACAGTTCTGAATGAAGTTAGAATTGCATCACTTATAAGTTCCTGATTATTAGTTATTGTGTCAATCATTTCAGAATCAATGATCTTATCAATATATGGTGTATAAATATGCTCCATCGCATCGTGAAAAAGAGTTCCGAATATCATAGCGTCAATTTCTTCAGAAATCTCGTCAGGTTCGTCTAATCCCGCCGAATACCTGAAATAGAATTGTAAGGGACATGTAAGGTATTTGTCGATCGCACTCGGAGATAGTCGTCTTCGCCCGTTCAGATAATCATTTAACCGGATCATCACCTTTTCATCTTTAACAATACTTATCGGCTGAACAGCAATATTTTCCACACTAAACACCATATTAGTTTCCGATATCTGAAAGGGTGATTCGAGCTGTAACTGATACAGATAGCGACTTTTTTCACCAGTGAACAAGCCACCCGCGCCTGAATCATAAACAAATGTCACATTTTCAGCACGTTGCAATAATCGATAGAAATAGTAAGCGTACATTGCATTCTGCTCCTCAATAGTAGGCAATCCAAATACACGTCTTAAATTGTAAGGTATAAACGATCCGGAAGAGGAAATTTTAGGCATTATTCCGTCATTCATCGAAAGAAGAATGATGTTTTTAAAATCAAGTGTACGTGTCTCTAGGATTCCCATAACCTGCAAACCTTCAAGTTGTTCACCATCAAACGGAATGGAAAGACCACTCAGGTACTGCAACAAAAAACGGAAAAATGCTTCCTTAGAGACAAAATTTTCTGATTCAAAGACTTTTATTCCATCGTTAATCAGAATGTCTCTGAGCCTGTTGACAGCAAGCCAGGACTGGTAAATGCATTCACGATAAATACCCGAGTTTTCATCAGCTTTCTCTTTGGAAACAAATAAATCATTGGTTTTTTCGTCTTCGCTTTTCCTTTCCCATTGAAGAAATAATGCCTTTAAAATTTCAAGAAAGTAATCCGAAAACTCAATAATATTTTGAGGAACAATAAATAGCTTTCGGAACAGAACATTTCCACTTAACTCATTATTTGTTAAATATATAGAATTATTTTTCAGAATCAGGTCAGTAAGTTCTTTACTCTTCAATGGTTCAAAATCGATCACAAGTTGATGACTTAGAACCCTCAGTACATCCTTATTATAAAAAGATACCTCACCCGCTGAATTTCGGGCATTTTTCTGCAAATCTATCAATTGGGAAACAAGACTAAAAACAGGTGTCATTTTAAGCGGATAGCCCATTGTAACGTTCACTTTTTCAATATTTTCAGGTAATGCATTGATGACAGGTAAAAGCAACTCTTCGTCACAAAGTACAACTGCTGTTTCATCAAAATTCAGTTCCCCACTATATCGCAATAAGAGTTCTGCTCCAGCCACCTGGGCCTGCCCTACCTGCGATGCGATATTTACAATTTTCATGGTCTTTGGAACCGATGTAAGCGACCCGCATTCTGGAATATACCCGGAATGTGGAAACCGGATAAGGTTTTTCCTTAGAAAATAGCCTGCTTCTTGCGTTATATCTTCTAAATAATAATTATCGAAATCCCAATAAAAAGAGGCTTTTCCACTGGTCCTGAGATAATCGAAAAGCTCCTCTTCACACTTGTTCAATGCATTAAATCCAATAAATACGAAGTGTTTACCTTCAAGAGATGCCCCCTGATTTTTGATCATCTGTTCGACAACCTCACGGTACAACATTCCCTCGTATGCAAGTCCTTCGCTTAACAGCGAAGTTCTTAGTTTTTCATATACACCATTCAAATCTTCCCAAAGCCTTATAAACTCTTGTTGATTAGGAGTCTTCTCTTTTTCTGAAAGTGTTTTCCAAAAATTTCCAAGTAGCTCCCTTTCATCTTCATGTAAAGAACCAAACCGGGCATCAATCTCTTTTAGTTCGGTAACATTTGTAAACAAGTCATGTGCATTTACGAGATATTTGTCAACCTGGTCAAAATCGCCAATCAACATCTCTCCCCAAAAATAAAAATCATCAAAAAGTTCATCAGACTTAGTTAATTCCCTGTAAACCTTGTAAAGTCTAAATGTTAAGCTTAAACGATCAGGGACATATAACGGCGACAGTGCTGAAAACAATTCATTAATCGTAATGATTTCGGGCGAAATCAACGGTAAAGCTATCAGACTATTCAGGTAATTTGTAAAAAAAACGCCTCCTCGTCTGTTCGGAAAAACCAAAGTTAATTGACTTATGTTATCACGATATTTATCAAACAAATGAGTTGCAACTTGCTTCAAAAATCCTTTCATAAACGCTTTATAACTAACAAATATAAAGAACAAAAATAACCGAATAATTTATTTACTCATGAAGATTATTAAGAATGATTGAATTTAACAGATAGACAAACCAACTAAATAGAAATTAAATTTTTAAAAATAGATATGAAATGACCCTCTCTCTGAGTTATTAATCAACATACATAAAGTTCAATATAAAGTTGTTGCTTTTGGGAAAAGCCGATAATGATGCATTATTCTATAATTTACTAGTTAATATCAATGGTTAGGAGGGGGGAGTCTAATAGGAGATAAGAACAAACCCTTTGATTATCCGATCGGCACCACCCAATTTAAGTAAATAATAATAAATCCCGCTCTGTATCATACTCTGATTCTGCAGTTTTTGGCTAAGAATTCTTCCATCCCAATCATTCTGATAATCATTGCTTTGATAGACAATATTTCCAACTTTTGAATACACAAACAGTTTTGAACCAGGGTAATAATTCAAATGTTTGAATTGCATAAAATCGTTTATACCATCTCCATTGGGAGAAAATGCCTCAATAATCTTTACTGTAGGCCGATCTACCATTACATTCTTCTCAGTCGCGACTTCAGCCGAACAACCATTAGAATTGAAATAATTGACTGATACCGTTTGAGAACCTGCAGTATTCCACTTCACTGTAATAGTTTCTGTTCCATCTCCTGCTATAATGGTTCCCCCAGGAGAAACGATCCATTTATAGTTGGTCATAGACGATTCTGAATAATAATTAGCAATATTAGTTTCCGGCGAAAAAAGGGTCGAATTGATTGTCGGAATTGGAAGAGGGTTAAAAACAACATTTATTGTATCGCTGTTTGTACAGTTGGTCCTATCGGAGACTGTAATTATATAACGCCCCGTTTGTGTCGGTAATATCGTTTGGGTACTTGCCCCATTCGACCATAAATAATGCTCCTGACCGTTACCAGCATTTAAGACAATATCTTGATTAGAGCAAGCCGAAAGATCGCTACCCAAATTAACTGATGGTAAAGGTTTAACCTGAACATTAATTGAGTCGCTTGCAGAACAACCAAAATTATTAGTGACAATCACGGAGTATAATCCAGACGAATTTGCAGTAATTGAAGAGGATGTTTGTCCGTTTGACCAAATATAAGCGTTGTTTTCACTACCTGCATTTAAATTAACAGGTTCAAAGCAAGTTGCAGTATCAGCACCTAAATAAACTGTGGGTAATGGATTAATTTTAATCTGTTGAAACACCGTATCAGTACCACATTCATAGAAATAAATTGCACTCACATTATAGGTGCCCAACCGGCTAAAAACGTGTTTTGGATGGTGTGAGATGGAGGTATTTTGATTGCTTGCAGGATCGTTAAAATTCCAACGAACTGAATCAATGACAGATGCATCGGATAATTGAAAATCCGTCGTGTCATTTACACATAAGTATTGACTCTGTATTTTGGGGGAATATTTGTTAAATGCAGAAAAAAAAGCATATCTACAACCTGACGTTGAGCCACCATTAATCATACCTAAATGAAACACACCACTTGTATTTCGAATTACATTTGCTGTACCTGATTTAATTTGAGAGGTACTAAAAGTTAATTGTGCGGCAACCCATTCATTATTTGTCCCTGGTACAGGTTGAAAAGAATTAGCATTAATAATAGTCTGATTATCATTTAATTTAAAATTCCCTTGGTTTCCATTTTTAGTCATAATATTTAAGCCCAAAAACTCATCTGTTGATCGGACAAAACTGATCTGACCGGAACCGCTGCATTTAATAGAAGGCAAAAGAGTAACACCTAATTCGCAACCAAATCCTGACATGTGTAAAAAATAAACGGGCTTTGATGTCCTAAAGTAGGTAACATTCTGAGTGATATCGCATGAGTAGGTTTCTTTCAGATTGATTGTAGTGTTTGGAGTTAAGCTTCCATCAATAAAAAGCTGTGTATCGTCATTCACTGCCAGGATAAATATTTTCTCAATATTGTAATTCAAAAAGCCTCTCATCACAATATATTCTGTTCCGATTCTATTTACGGGAACAATCTGGTCTCCAACTAAGTCCAGGCATCCACCCCACCTTGCACCAGAAAGACTATCATCCTTTATTGTAACAGCTATTGGCTTGTTCGAAATTATATGCGAACCGCCTAAATGCAAACCAGCCAGTTGACTCCTTGCTGTTACGGAATAGGTCTGCCCTTTATTCAGATTTACAGTAAATGTTGTATTTGCGGAATATCCAACAATATTGTTTGTCGGTGTTATTGTTAAAATTGTATTGTCGTCTGTCGCTACTATATCAAAAGAGGAAAAACCAACCCCATTGTTTGCAAAATTTTGAAATGGGGTATAAAACTCGGTTCCAAGCGCATTTTGTCCTTTTAAGGAGAAAATTTCAGGATTATATAAAATTCCAACTTCGTAATATGCAGTTATTTCAGTTGTTGCCTTAATCAATAGACCGTAATTTAATATCGTATTTGCGGGTTTATTTTCAATCATTTCAATATAAGGAGTCAAATTAACAGATTGAGTGCTAAACGGTTGTATTCGTACGGATATAGCAATAAAATTCGGATTAGCTGGCTGGGAAATAGTAACATTGCTTAGTTGATCTGCAGAGGATAACCGTAAAATGATAGGTCTGTCTTCGTGAGAAGCAGAAACTTCTGGTGCCGCAAACCAAAAAACAGTATCCGTTTGGGCAAAAATCGAATTTGTAAACATCATCAAAAATATAAGGCTGAAGATCAGAATTACATTTCTGTTTCGAAATTTGATTAACATAGATTAGTCCGCTCTTAACAGTGGCATTTTAAAATGTTATAAACTGAAAACAAATGAATTATAGGACAATTTTACTAAGTCATAAATTCTTTAAAACATTCGCAATTCAAAGAATATGACTTTTATACGTATTTTAAAGCCGAAAGTTTATTCTGCATTTAAGAAAACTCCTTTGTAAAATTAATTACTGAATTACTTATAGTTACACATTTTCAATCCCACTAGAAGACAAACATTATTAAATACGTTGCCTATATCTTGCGATGTAATGACAATATAACTTACGGTGAAAATATTAATGTATTGAGGACTTCTTTGTAGTATATATGCTAAATTTTTGTAGGGTAAATGCTGAATCTTTTGTAGGATTATTCTTACATCGTGTAGGATAAATACTACACAAGAATGTGACTGAAAAGTGCAAAATGAGGAACATTTTAAATAATAATTTAAATTTGCTCTTCGTTAATCATAAACTTTTCGAAAAATACTTTTTTTGTTAAACCATTAAAAATTCAATATTTTCAGAAAATTATCTGAAAGAAACAACGTTGGTTTATGAAAAACCAATCAAGTTACCTAACGAAGCTCTATTTAAATAGCGAAAAAGGCAATTCATTAACGGTTTTATTGAACTTATTCTATTGCTTATTTGTAATATTTGAAACTAAATTTTAAACATGGACAGGTTCTCTCTTGTTGGAAATCATGAAATCGGCGCGATAGAAGACTTATACAAAAGTTATCTTCAAAACCCTCAGGAGATTGATGAGAGTTGGCGTAATTTTTTCGAAGGATTTGAGTTGGCACGCAAAGCTTACGATTCCAAATCAATGCAATTGGTCAATAAAAGTCATTTGCAAAAAGAGTTTAACATCCTTAATCTGATCAATGGATACCGTCAACGAGGGCATCTTTTTACACGTACCAATCCTGTAAGGCGTCGTAGGCAGTACTCCCCAACCCTTGAATACCGTAACTTTGGTCTCGAGGAAGGTGACTTGAATATCATATTTGAAGCAGGAAAAGAGATTGGAATCGGACCTGCCACATTAAGCACAATTATTACGCATCTTGAACAAACTTATTGCGAATCAGTCGGTGTCGAGTATCTCTATATGCGAAATCCTGAGCTTATTGACTGGCTTAAGATCCGAATGGAGCGTTCACAAAACACCGAAGAGCTTCCAGGTGAATCCCAAAAAGAAATTTTCAAGCACCTAAAAGAAGCTGCTGGTTTCGAGAGCTTTATACATAAAAAATTTGTTGGCGCAAAAAGGTTTTCGCTTGAAGGAACAGAAGGGCTTATTCCTGCTTTAAACGCAATTATTGATCATGGTGTTGAATTGGGAATCGAAGAGTACGTAATCGGCATATCGCACCGTGGAAGACTAAATGTGCTGGCAAATATCTTAAAAAAACCATACGAGAATATTTTCAAAGAGTTTTATGCAACTGAATATGAAGAAGGTATTGTTTTAGGAGATGTAAAGTATCATTTAGGATTCGATCAGGAGGTCATAGCAAAAAACGGTACCAAAATTAAATTGAGTCTTCTTCCGAATCCATCGCACCTCGAAACAGTTGCGCCACTTGTCGAAGGGATGGTACGTGCAAAAATCGATTTTTCCCACAATGGAGATTTTAATAAAATAGCTCCGATTGTGATTCATGGTGATGCGGCTATTGCAGGTCAGGGTGTTGTTTATGAAGTTGTTCAAATGTCACTGCTCCCCGGATATAAAACTGGCGGTACAATTCATATCGTCGTTAATAATCAAATAGGATTCACTACCGATTATCTGGAAGCACGATCGAGCACTTACTGTACAGATGTCGCGAAAATTACACGTTCACCAGTTTTCCATGTTAATGGCGATGACGCAGAGGCCATTATTTTTACAGTTAAGTTGGCGCTTGAGTTCAGACAGCATTTCCATGCCGATATTTTTATTGATATCTTATCGTACCGTAAATATGGACATAACGAAGGAGATGAGCCGCGATTCACTCAACCAATTCTCTATAAAGCAATTGCTGCACATCCAAATCCACGCGATGTTTATGCAACAAAGTTGATTGAAGCTGGAGTGATGACAACCGAAGAGGTTCAGCTCGAAATCGCAGCTTTTGACCAGCATCTTGAAGAGAAATACGAAATCAGCAAAAGCATCCAAAAAGTAAAGATCAAAAATTTTCTGGTCGAAGAATATAAACCGTATCGCTTCCCTGAACCGACAGAGATAAATACAACACCAACAGCCGTTTCCGAAACAAAAATAAAGGAGCTGGCAGAAAAAATAAATACATTACCGGCCGATAAAAAATTCTTTGGTAAGATTGTTAAAGTATTGGATGAGCGCCGGCAACTAATTGCTGACGACAAAGTCGATTGGGCAATGGCCGAACAACTTGCATATGGAACACTACTTTCGGAAGGTATTCCCGTTCGGTTAAGCGGACAAGATAGTCAACGCGGGACATTTTCGCACCGACATGCTGCTATTATCCTGGAAGAGGGTGATGAGAAGTACTTTCCCCTGAAAAATATTACTGAAGACCAGGCGACATTCACGGTGTTAAATTCACCGCTGAACGAATATGGCGTAATGGGATTCGAATATGGTTACTCACTTTCTTACCCTAAAGGATTAACTATTTGGGAAGCTCAATTCGGAGACTTCAGTAATGTAGCACAAGTAATTATAGATCAATACATAAGTTCAGCTGGCGAAAAATGGGGCCTAATGAACGGTCTCGTTTTGTTACTGCCTCATGGTTACGAAGGGCAAGGTCCCGAACACTCCAGCGGACGCGTTGAACGAATGTTATCGTTGTGCGCAAATTATAACATGCAAGTGATGATGCCTACCACTCCCGCAAATCTTTTTCACTTGTTGCGACGACAGGTTTTGTGGGACATCAGGATTCCAATGATAGTTTTCACGCCTAAAAGTCTTTTAAGGCATCCAATGGTAATTTCACCCGTTAAACATCTTACTTCACATCGGTTTATGGAAGTAATTGGTGATGATAAGGTTCTGGCGGGAAAAGCAGAGGTCATCATTTTTACTTCGGGCAAAATCTACTACGAGCTTTTTGAGCGACGGGAAAAATTAGAACGATCAAACTTTGCGATTATCCGGATTGAACAATTATTTCCTTTCCCGTCTGAAGAGGTTCGCATGATTAAATATGAGAATCCCCATGCAAAGCGGATACTCTGGGTCCAGGATGAACCTGCTAATATGGGAGCATGGCCTTACATTTCCAGAAAATATCCCGAACTTCAATTGGAGTTAGTTAGCAGAGCAGAAAGTGCCAGTCCTGCAACCGGGCTCTTAGAGAAGCACAAAAAAAGTCTTGAGCGAATTCTAAATGCTGTTTTTAACTAATTTTATGCAATTAAATTATCTGACATGATTTTTGAAATCAAAATACCATCTCCAGGAGAGTCGATTACTGAAGTTGAAATTGGGAAATGGCTTGTTGAAAATGGCTCAATTGTAAAAAAAGATCAGGAAATTGCTGAAATTGAATCTGATAAAGCAACCTTGTCCCTGACTGCTCCTGCAAACGGAAAACTAAAAATCTCGATAAAGGAGGGAGAACGGGTTGCTGTTGGTACAGTAGTATGTACACTTGATTCTGATGAGGCTTTTAATCCCAAAGAGAGAGACTCCATACTGTTAAACAAAGAATCAATTCAAAAACCTGAAGTTGAAAAAATAATCATGTTACCGGTTTCCGATTCCAAATCACCTGAAATCAAATTAGGTTTACCAGATGAAGAAAATCACCAGATTAAATTGACGCCGGCAGCAAAAGCGGTTATGGAGGAAGAAGGTTTAAGCATTGACGATCTGCTGAACGGACTTCGAAGAATCAGTCGCAAGGATGTCGAACTTGTGTTGACATTGCAAAAAAATGAACCATCAAAACCTGCAGTGGAAAAATCCCGTGAGGAAGATAGGGTGGCAATGTCGCCTCTGAGACGAAAACTTAGTCAGCGGCTTGTCGCAGTCAAAAATGAGACAGCTATGCTTACTACCTTCAATGAGATCGACATGAGTCAGGTCATGGAACTAAGAAAAAATTATCAACAGCCTTTTGTCGATAAGTATAAAATTAAGCTCGGGTTCATGTCGCTTTTCACAAAGGCCGTTAGTGTTGCACTGTCTAAACATCCCACTATCAATTCGATGATTGACGGAGACAATATTATCACACCACGTTACCACGACATAGGAATTGCGGTTCAGACTCCCAAAGGGTTAATGGTTCCTATTATTCGTAATGCTGAGACCAAGAACATTGAGGGCATTGAACGCGAGATTAAAGAACTCGCGGAGAAGGCAAGAGATAAAAAACTCACCATTCAGGAGATGACCGGTGGCACATTTACCATTACCAATGGGGGCGTTTTTGGCTCACTGATGTCTACACCTATTCTTAATCCGCCCCAAAGTGCAATCCTTGGAATGCATTCTATTAAGGATCGTCCAATAGCTGTAAATGGAAAAGTTAAGATCCGGCCGATGATGTATGTGGCACTCTCGTATGATCACCGTATCATCGATGGTAAAGCTTCGGTTGGATTCTTGGTAAATCTAAAGGAGTTAATCGAAAATCCGGCTAAGCTTCTTTTCGATGGCAAAAGTCCTGAAGAACAGTTGCTTGGCTTATAAACACTATCAATCTAACAACAAAAGGCATCCAATGAAGGATGCCTATGTTAACCTAACCAAAATCTATGAAAAAAAGTGCTTTACTCTTACATCACAAATATGCATAAGAATTTAGTTAAGCCGATAAAACAGACCTTAAATTTTGTTAAAAATATCTAATATTTATAATAGAAAACCCCCAATTTACAGGGTTTTCTATTATTGGTAATTCTAATTTATTGAATAGCAGAGTTGATCAGGAAAACGGCCGCTAATGAGACAATGGCATACAATTCAGGAAAAGCAGCCAGAATCAATGTATTTCCGAAGACTTCGTAGCCAGCACCAATTGCCGCAATTCCCGTTGCTCCAATTTGTCCCTGACGGATAGCAGAGAGAAGACAAACAAGCCCACAAGCAAGACTACCTCCAAAAACAGCAGAAGCCTGTGTCCAGGTTATGCTTGCAGTAAGCACTGTGCCTGAAGCAAAAATAAAATATCCGGCAAATCCATACAGTCCCTGCGTCCCGGGCAATCCCGACAAGACAAGATAACTTCCAAAAGCATCCGGGTTCTTTTTCATAGCGCCAATTGTAGCATTCCCCCCAATTGTAGTCCCATATGAACTTCCGACGCCTGCAAGTCCGATCATCAATCCAATTCCAATGTAAGCCAATGTAATAGGTTCCATCTGATAGTTTATTTACAAGTTTATAATCTGATTTTTATTCAATTCTGCGTTTAAACGGAGCATACTTCTTACCCCCGCCGGAAAATCCGGAATTTTTATAAAATTCGACAAAAGTGAGGCGCATAGGATGTACAAACGACCCAAGAATTCCCATTGAAAAATTAATGGTATGACCTGCGATTAAGATAAGAACGATCACGATATACTTCATAACCGGAATATCAGGCGCCATCGCAATGGCAAGACTATTAAAAACATATCCTAAAATTCCAC
Organism: Mariniphaga sp.; assembly: GCA_025355585.1. Lineage (GTDB taxonomy): Bacteria > Bacteroidota > Bacteroidia > Bacteroidales > Prolixibacteraceae > JAAFHB01. Next base: position 47,598 of record JANXZJ010000079.1, read on the forward strand.
TTGAAATGGCCAACGCAAAAAGACGAATATACGAAAGCAAATCACCCATTAAGCCGGTTGCCATATTATAGGTATCCCAAAGTCCGAAGGCCATATTGGAGAAGATATTCCGGTCAGGATTATTGAAAATAAAAGCTCCGAGAAAACCGATCAGCAAGATTGAGGAAAAAACAATGCTAATGATTAAAGGATCAACAGCCGACTTTTTCATCAAATAGTTAATTCCAAATCCAAATATGATTACAATCCAACCAATTGTGCTTAAGGCACTTCTCCATCCATTCTGATAGATTTCATTGGCAGCTTTCACGAACATGCCATAAAATATCTGAATAGCTCCAAGCATCAGCGACAGATCAAAAAGTAACTTATTTACGGAAGTATCCTTCGACTTCAATAAATCGTCCAAATTGGCATAAAAGCCCAGACGCATCTCATAAAGGTTCATTCCAAAACAAGTACCCGACAAAACCCCAAACAGAATTGTTGACAACCCCAAAAAACTGATCAATTTCGTCACTCCTTTTATCGAGGGTTTAACCCTTCCTGACATTATGAATCCACCTATAGAAAGGATTAATCCATATCCCAAATCGCCTAAACAAAACCCAAAAAATAGCCAATAAAATGGTGCATATAAAGCGGTTAGATCTAATTCGTGATAATTTGGCAAGGTGTATAAAGCACCGATGGGCTCGAAAAGTTTGGCAAACCAGTTATTTTTCAATAAAACAGGTACTTTGTCTGTCATTTCTGGTTTGCTTGCCTCGTAAAAGACGCCTTCATTATTCAGAAATTCCTGGAATGCAACCTCTTTATCAACAGGTAAGAACCCTTCCAAAAGCGAAATCTTTCCTTCGGCTGCTCTATCCGAGTTTAAGACAACTTTATCGAAATCAAATTCTTGTTGTACTTGATTTTTATAAAAAATTAAGGATAAAAGATTTGATGATGCAAAACTGCTCAATTCATTATCAATTTTAATCTTCTCCTTTTGTAAACCTTCAATTTCTTCGCGAACTTCTTTAAATACTTTTCGTGGCAACTTAACTTTGTCAGCTTCAACTTCTAAATCGACACCTTCTTTCATTAAAGTCACAAACAATAAATTAGTACCATTTTGTGAAATTTGAAAAGCATTGTATTTTGTCTCCCATTCTGAATTCCAATTTCTGACTGATGTTGAATAGAAAGAGGTAATCCAACCATTTTTGCTCAACTTATCGATTTCATTCCAGTCAATACTGCCCCAAGGTTCTAAAATAGAAGCTTCTTTTTCCGCGATTGAAATCGCCTGTCTCAGCAATTCATCATCATGTCTATAATTATCGTATTCTTTCAAAAGCTCAGATCCTTTCGCGATTGGAACCAAATCAGAAATCTTCTTCTTGTCAATTTTCTTTTCAAAAAATTTGATTGCTTCCTGAATATGATTCATCAACAATAGTTTATCGCGTTGGGGACCACCTTCAACATCTACAGCGCCTCTGTCTTTCACATGCAATACACCTTTTTCCTGCAACGATTCAAGAAAATACTGGTAATCTTTGTGATAAACGAGGAAGGTGTATTTCTTCATCTTTACGATCATTCTTCAGCCTCCTTCCCCATTTGCTGACGTGATTTTACAATTTTCTGAGCTGATTTAGAAAGGTTTTCCTCATCTTCCAAAAACCGTTTTATCTTACGAATGGCATCATCATATCCTGGAATCTGCACCTTTTCGAAAAGGTTGACCTTTTGTGTCGTCTTTTTGCGGGCATAATCGAGCAAAATGATCTTTTGGTTAAAAAATTCACGTTCAATACCAACTGAAGCCAATTCCTTCACCAGCGTCATTCCATCGAGGAACCATTTTGGCTTACTAAAGATGCTGAAATTGACAATTTCAAATTCAACGCCTTCAAATACAGGCGTTTTAACTCCTGCAATTTTCTTCATTACCAACTTTACATCTTTCACTTTAATCAGCGAAGTATCGAATTCTCCCCATAAAGATGCCATTGAATTATAATCTTCCATTTTTTTCTGAAGAATTAAATCCAATCTGGCGACCTCGTCCTTGGCCTTTTTTACTTCAATACGAAGGGCAGATTCCTTGTTTTTGATGGTCGGTAAAGCCCTGACCCTCATTTTAAACTGCTTTTCGAGGCCCTGAAGTGAGGTTTTATTATATTGAAATTTTATCGTCATAATGCATTGATATAATCAGTTTACTAATTATCAAGCCATTAAATTAATTTGAAATTGGCCAGTATTTATCAACCAATACCTGCCGAATGCCTACTTCTTCCTTTTTGAAGTTCTTAGCTAGCAGACTCCAACCCAGATCAAGCATTTCATCAATACTGATATTCACATCGATAGCCAAAAGATTTCGGGAATATTCTTTCGCAAAGGTCAATGTTCGCTGATCGTATTCCGAAAGATCGAAACCATTTTCCATCTTCGTTTTGGCATTGGCTGCATCGGCAAACAGCCGGATAAGCGCATTCATAACTTGCGGATGATCTTCGCGTGTCTTGATACCGATTACAAGCTGTTTTAGACGTGACAAGGACCGGAACGGATCGACTATCACTTTACTAATATCGGTATCGCGACGCAAAAATAATTGTCCTTCAGTAATATACCCCGTATTATCAGGAATTGAATGAGTAATATCGCCACCAGAAAGTGTGGTTACCGCAATAATCGTAATTGATCCTCCTGACGGAAATTGAACTGCCTTTTCATAGATTTTCGCCAAATCGGAATAAAGCGATCCGGGCATCGAATCTTTTGATGGTATCTGGTCCATTCGGTTTGAAACAATTGACAATGCATCGGCAAAAAGGGTCATATCTGTTAGCAGCACCAACACACTTTGATTTTTATCAACAGCAAAATATTCTGCGGCAGTAAGTGCCATATCAGGTACCAGAAGTCTTTCAACGGGAGGATCTTCAGTTGTGTTGACGAATGAAACAATGCGGTCTAACGCCCCTGCGTTATCGAAAACATTACGGTAGAAAAGGTAATCATCATTGGTAAGGCCCATACCGCCAAGAATAATCTTATCTGCTTTTGCCCGAAGCGCCACCATGGCCATTACCTGATTGAACGGCTGATCGGGATCGGCGAAGAAGGGAATTTTTTGTCCGGAGACAAGCGTATTATTCAGGTCGATTCCTGCAATACCTGTGGCAATCAGCTCCGATGGTTGCTTCCGGCGAACCGGATTCACCGAAGGTCCACCAATTTCGCGTTCTTCGCCTTCAATTGGCGGGCCGCCATCAATCGGATCGCCATATGCATTAAAAAAGCGGCCGGCCAATTGCTCACTTACTTTCAATGTTGGTGATTTTCCAAGAAATGTCACTTCGGCATTGGTTGGGATTCCTTCAGTTCCCCCAAAGATCTGAAGCGTTACTTCATCGCCAATAATTTTTACAACCTGCGCTAACCGACCATTTACCTCGGCAAGTTCCTCGTTACCAATTCCTGTTGCTTTTAGTGAACAAGTGGCCTTTGTGATCTGTGTAATTTGGGTGTATATCTTCTGAAAAGCTTTTGTTGCCATTATGCCACTTCCCTCTCTTTTAGAATATCCTTCAACTCATTTTCATAGCCAATAAATTTCTCTGATTCGTAATCAGAATAATTCATTTGTCGTAAAGTATTGATAATCCGTTTAAAATAACCAGATACCTCTGTAAAGTTATCAAATATAAAATCACGATTACAAATCTCCATCACTTTCCCAAGCATGTATTGCTGTCTTTCGAGCGGTGTTAGCATATCAATCTTATCGAAAGCATCCTGCTGAAGGATTACAAAATCAATAATCTCCGATTTCCATAATTTTAGATGATAATCGATTGGAACACCGTCATCTCCAAGAATATCAATTTGTTCACTTACCTCCATACCTCGTTGAAGAATTGTTTTGGCTTCGTTGACCATGGGAATCCATCTGGCACCAATGCGTTTTTCGATATATCCTTCAAATTCAGGATATTCAAGGTATTTGGAATAGGAATCAATAGGGTTTATAGCCGGATAACGCTTGCTATCGGCCCGACTTTGCTGAAGCGCATAGAAACAACGGGCTGCCTTCTTAGTCGATTCAGTTACAGGTTCTTTCAGGTTACCACCTGCCGGTGAAACAGTTCCGATAAAAGTTACAGAACCGGTTTTGCCATTGTTCAGAAAAACGAAACCTGCCCTTGAATAGAAGTTCGCAATAATTGCGGAAAGGTCCATCGGAAATGCATCCTGGCCTGGAAGTTCTTCAAGACGATTCGACATTTCGCGCAGGGCCTGTGCCCAACGCGATGTAGAATCGGCCATCATCAGAACCTTCAATCCCATAGAACGATAGTATTCAGAAATTGTCATTGCAGTATAAACCGAAGCCTCCCGCGATGCAACAGGCATATTGGAGGTATTAGCTATTATCACAGTACGTTCCATCAGTTTACGACCTGTATGCGGATCTTCCAGTTCCGGAAACTCGGTAAATATCTCCACAACCTCGTTGGCACGTTCGCCGCAGGCCGCAATTACCACAATATCGGCTTCGGCTTGCTTTGAGATCGCATGTTGTAAAACAGTCTTCCCCGTACCAAAGGGTCCCGGAATAAAGCCAGTGCCACCTTCAACGATCGGATTGATGGTGTCGATCGTACGAACACCTGTTTCAAGCAATTTAAATGGACGCGGCTTTTCGCGATATGCCTTAATAGCCTTTTTTACAGGCCATTTTTGAATCATTGTTAACGGATATTCATTTCCTTCCTGATCTATCATTATGGCAACCTGTTCATTAATACTGTATTGACCAGCGACTATTATTGATTTGACCGTATACTTTCCTTCAAAAACAAAGGGAACCATAATTTTATGAGGCTGACCATTTTCAGGGACTTCGGCAAGCCATGAACCTGCGATAACTTCATCTCCGGCAACCGCTAACGGGGTAAAATCCCAGAGCCGATCTACATCGAGGGGATACGTATAATCACCTCGCTTCAGGAAAACGCCCTCCATTTTATCCAAATCGTTCTGTAACCCATCGTAGTTTCGTGACAAAATGCCGGGACCTAAAACGACCTCCAGCATATGCCCGGAAAACCCGACATCATCACCGATTTTAAGTCCTCTTGTACTTTCAAAAACCTGAACGTAGGCATTCGCACCAATCACCTTTATAATTTCGGCCATTAATTTAGTACCCTTTGTCTCCAGATAACAGATCTCATTCTGGGAAACCGGGCCATCAGCTTCGACAATTACAAGGTTGGCTATTATACCCTTAACTTTTCCTTTGGTTGACATAAGCGTAGATTACTTATTTAGTTTATACTCTTCAGGGAATTGAAAAGATCCCCGTAACTGATCGATAAAATCTTTAAACACCTTATTTCCAGTTTCGTGATTGAGGTTGATCCAACGCTCAAGAATCTCCGTTTGCAGCAAATAGGCAAATACATTTTCGATACTAAAATTGTGATGAAAAGACTTTTCCTCAATCCACGACCATTTCAGGAGATCGGTTTTTTTCTCGCGTTCCAAAAGATTTGTCTCATCGGCAATTCGCATTACTTCGTCGAGGTAGGAAAATATAGGAGCAATTCCAAAATCTTTTGCATTACTGTTGCGGATCGTCTCGGCCAATTCACTTGTACCCACAATGGCACCAGATAAATCAATGGAGAAATTTCGGCAATTGATTGCTGTGAAAATATTGGTAATATCAAGGTTAAACTCAAACCATTCGGTTATAAACCGATTCCCGCATTTAATGGAAGCATTGAAATAGAGCATTGTCAGTTGGTCCTCCCAACTAAGACCGGGGAAAATGGGTTTATCGTTCAGAAAAGCTGGGATAAATTCCCCGAAATAATCGGGAAATCGTTCATCTTTAAAAATTTCCTGCTCCTTCAACCTTTTTGCAAGTTCCGCAAACATGTCTGGGGTTATACTTCCCCTTGGATCAAGATGTAAATCTGAATTTGTAAGAAATTTAAGCAGGTTAATATTGTCGAACTTTCTGTAGAACAGCATAACAAGGTCCAAATCTTTCCGGTCCAGGTTGTCCTTCAGAATTTCTTTAAACTCCTCAAGCTTATAAAGAAGCTTATATTCTTCAGCCCGAATTTCAGGAAGGCCTGCGATAAGACAATAGTACTTACTCACGTGAATAGGTTTTAATTATTTCTTATCGAACAGGAGTTCAACAACATTCGGACGAAGATATTCCTGAAAAAAAGCAATGAAATCCTGATCTGTAAAGCTTATTTTATAACTTCCATTATTAGGCATTACCTGAAAGCCTGTCTTAATTCTATTAACCGATTCAATCAAAAAACCTTTGTCTAAAAGCCCTTTAGCAACGGAATTAAAGTAATCATTAAGAACTTTTTCATCTCTTTCAGGCACGAGGATTTTCATATCAAATTCAGCCGCGGAATTGGCAGCCCAGTTTTTAACCATCATTTCGATGGCTTTTTGAATAAATTTAATGTCACTTATTCCAGCCTTAATATCTTCTGAAGTAATGGACCCGTTAATCAAATTAACAACCTCCAGTTTTAAAGCTTCAATAGCTTGCCGGGCAGCAAGTTTAATCTCTGAACTTGTATTCTCTTTAATATCAGCTGCTTTCTTGTTTGCGACAATCAAAATATGATCGGCATCGAGTTTAGCGTCAGCTAATATTTTTGCAGCTTCAGAATTTGCTTTGGTTATTATCAAATCAGCCTCCTCCTGCCCTTTTGTTATGCCTTCTTTATATATTTTATCGGTGAGTTCCTGAAGCCTGTTATTCATAATAGTTTAGTATAAAATAAGTTTGTATTTCTGAATACTTAGTTGGTAAGCGGAGAATCACTGTAAACAAATGATCACTCAAGAGAAATTTCACCGGGCTAATTTATAAAACTTTTTTTTACAAAAAAACAATGATGAAAGATTTGGCAATATTATATCCAGATATGAAAAATTCTCCTTTCTCTCCATTAATACCAATCAAAATAAGAATATTAAATAACTTAATATCCAGTATCTATGCACCTTAAATTTGTAAAATCATTGCCCTGAAACATTAATTTGTTGATCAAATACATCAGGAAATAAAGTGATATACAATCATTCGCAAATTGAAGTAGTGATAACATCGCAGATATTTACGTCCGGATCCTCTGCAAGAATCATTGATTGAGAATTGATCTGATGAGCCACCTTTGCCGGGATAGAAACATTACTTCTGAGTAAAATAAAAATCTTCAGATTGAAGTTCACTTTTTTGAAAAAACACAACATAACTATCCGTTGTTCGTCCATTTTAAAATTTACAGATAATTTATACGCAAAATAATTCTCATAGCTTATTACGCAACAACCAATACAAAGCGCTATTTTAGTATTTTTCAAATTAAGAACTAATTCACATTTTTCAGCAACATAGATTGCGCGATTAAAGTGATATAAATCAATGATTTATGCCAGAAGTAAAAATGGTGGTCACCGATCTCGACGGTACTCTTTTGCAATCAGATCAGTCGATCAGCCCAACTGATAACGATACGCTTGAAAGATTAGGCAATTTAGGCGTTTGCAGGGTCGCAGCGACAGGACGAAATCTATATAAAGTCCGTCAGGTTTTAAAAGAAAATTCCCCCTTTGATTTTGTGATCGTTTCGTCCGGAGCTGGAATAATAGATTGGAAATCTCAACAGTTGATCCGCGCGATATCAATTCCTGCCTTGACTACCGGAGAGATCATTCATTATTTGATTAGCGAAAACCAAAATTTTAAAGTTTCCCGGGAGTTGCCCGACAACCATAATTTCGCATGGTGGGCAAGTTACGATTGCCCGGAGCTCACCAGGTATGTCGAGCATCACAAAAAATTTGGTGACGCAGTTAAGATAGACCCGGATAAACCTTTTGTATCTTCCCAACTCCTGATGTTCTTTCCACGCGAAAGCAATCAATTTGAACTCTTTAAAGAGAAGATACTGCTAACTTTCTCCGAGTTAAGTGTTATCCGGACCACCTCTCCTCTTAATCCGGATTACACCTGGATGGAGATTTTCCCGAATGGCGTTTCAAAAGCGCATGGTATCGAGGAGATTTGCCGGATAACTGGCATTGACCAGAAAAGTACTTTGGGCATCGGCAACGATTTTAATGATCTTGAAATGCTGGACTTTACACATCATTCGTATGTTGTTGGTAATGCTCCGGAAGAACTCAAAATTAAATACCTGATTAGCCTTGCTCATGACGAAGATGGATTCAGTCATGCCGTGAACAAACATTTATAATGAAAGGACTAAAACCATTCAAGTATTTAATTGTTTACCAATGAATTCTATCAAATAAATTGTTTAAAATTATGAGAAAGATAACCCTGACCGCACTTCTAATTGTGTCGGTCATTCATCTTTTTGCGCAACCCTTCCGACTGTCAGATCAGATTCCATTTAATCCGGCAACAGCTAAGGGTGTTCTCAAAAACGGGTTGACTTACTACGTTAAGTCGAATTCAACGCCTAAAAACAGGGCAGAAATGATGCTCATTGTATCAGCAGGTTCGGTTCTGGAAGATGCAGATCAGCTTGGAATTGCCCATTTTTGTGAGCATATGAGTTTTAAAGGAACCAGGAATTTTCCTAAAAATGAACTGATAAAATATTTTGAGTCCATCGGAATGGAATTTGGTCCCGAGATAAATGCCTACACAAGTTTCGATGAAACTGTTTACATGCTGAAAGTTCCACTCGACAAAGAAGAATATATCCAAAAAGGGCTTCAGGTACTATACGACTGGGCTTCTCAGGTAACTGATTCTGATGAAGATATAAACAAAGAACGTGGAGTTATTCATGAAGAATGGCGCGGAGGTCAGGGTGCGCAGCAACGAATGATGAATCAATGGCTGCCGGTGTTCCTTAAAAACTCGAAATATGCCGGGAGATTACCAATAGGTAAAATGGAGATCGTTGATAAATGCAATCCTGAAGTATTAAGACGATTCAGAAATGATTGGTATCGTCCTGATTTACAAGCCATCATTGTCGTTGGGGATTTTGATCAACCCAAAATGGTAAAAATGATCGAAGAGAAGTTCTCTGATATTCCTTCAAAATTAAACGCAAGGAAAAAAGATGATTTCCCTGTACCAGGTCATGGTGAAACACTTGTAAAAATCGTCACCGATAAAGAAGCAACTTATTCAGCAGCATCGCTATATATCAAGCATCCGATGGATATCGACCTTACAGTGAAGGGATATAGAACATCAATTCTTTACAACCTTTACAATCAAATGATTAATCTTCGGCTTTCGGAATTGACTCAAAAAGAAAACCCACCGTTTGTGATGGGACAATCCGGCTATGGCGGTTTAATTGGTCCTGCAGATGTTTATACTTCCACTGCCATTACGCATCCCGGAAAAATTCCGGCTGGACTTAAAGCTGTATTACTTGAAAATGAGCGCATCCGGAAGTTTGGTTTCACGCAAACGGAACTTGACAGGAACAAAGAGGCCATGCTGAAATCCATGGAATCATCTTATAATGAGCGCGGTAAAAGAGAATCAATGAGTATAGCAGAGGAGTATAGCCGCAATTTTTTGATGCGTAAAGAACCAGTTCCAGGAATTGAACTGGAATTTGCCTATTACAAAGCTTTTATGCCTGCCATTTCATTGGAAGAAGTCAATGCGCTTGCGCGGAAATGGATAACTGATGAGAATCGTGTCGTAGTAATTACAGCTCCCGAAGTAAATGGCGTACCTGCTCCTATCGATTCCGAAATTAGAAATGTTCTTTCCGAAGTACAAAAGCAAAGCATTGAGGCCTATACTGATGAAACGACAAATAAACCCTTGATGAAAACGAAGCCGGTTGCCGGTAAGGTGATCAATGAAAAGAAAATAACTGAGGTTGACGCCGTAGAATGGATACTCTCCAACGGATCGAAAGTTGTTCTTAAGCAAACCGATTTTAAGGATGATGAGATACTTTTCAATGGTTTTTCGTGGGGCGGATCATCACTTTATCCTCAATCTGACAATATTTCAGCCTCCTTTGCAGCAACAATTATGGATATGAGCGGGATCGCTGATTTTAAGCTGACAACGCTCCAAAAAATGCTTTCAGGAAAGGAAATCTCAGTCACACCTGTTATTAAAATGCTGACCCAGGGTTTAGAAGGCTCTTCAAATGTATCGGATGTGGAGACACTTTTTCAATTGATCCATCTCTATTTTACCCATCCACGTTTCGACGAAACGGCATTTTCTTCGTACATCACACGAATGAGAAGCGAGCTGGATAATAAAGATGTCTCACCTGAAAGTGCCTTTGCCGATACTTTCAGGTTCGTAACTTCAAATAATAACCCGCGAATGAAACCCTTATCAAAGGAGATGCTGAATGAAGCAAAATTCACAAGAATAGAACAAATTGGTAAAGAAAGATTTGCAAATCCTGGGGCCTTTACGTATTTCTTTGTTGGGAAAATAGATACTGTTACAATCAAACCTCTTATCGAAAAATACCTGGCTTCGCTACCTGTAGCCAAAAATACGGAGCATTGGGTCGATCTTGGTATTCGTAAACCAACTGGAGTAATTGAGAAGGTTGTGCATAAAGGAAAAGAATCTAAATCCATCCAATATATACTATTCCATGGAAAACTTAATTATACAACCAAAGAAATTATTGAGCTTGATGCGCTGAGTAAAATACTAACTACAAGGCTATTAGAAAGCATTCGTGAAGATAAATCAAGTGTATATTATATTGGAGCCCAGCCAGGATACAATAAATGGCCTGTTACGGATTACGAAATGACCATTTATTACGGAACCTCTCCCGAAAAGCTCAAAGAACTGAAAGAATCAGTTTTTACCACGATCCGCGATCTGATTGAGAATGGTCCTAAACAAGAGGAAGTTGATAAAGCCCGTGAAAAGATTAAACGTGAACGTGAAACCAATTTGCGTGAAAATGACTACTGGGAAGGTGTACTTAAAACCTATTATCTAAATAGGGAGGGTAATTTCAAAACCTTTGGTGAATTTGATAGAGTTGTGGAAGAATTGAGCTCAAAATCTTTAAAATATGCGGCTTTACGAACATTTGACTTTAAAAATTATATCAGTGTTGCACTCATGCCAGAGGAGACTCCTAAAGATCAGTAATTTTTTCTTCGTTTATTCAAAAGACCAAAGGCTGGAAAAGCGTAAAGACAAATCTCTTTGCCTGTTCCTGTCTTTCTCATTTTGATTATCCTTAAAATCGTTTACTTTTAACTCGTGATTAACTAAAGACCTTAATACCATGATAACACGAACCTCCCGGATTCTAATAATTGCCTTATTATTAATAAGTTTCAACTTATCAGCGAGTAAGCTGAAAATTCTGATTGTTACAGGAGGTCATGATTTCGACAGGGAATCTTTTTTTCAAATGTTCGATTCATTTAGTAATCTGACCTATACTGAACTTATACATCCGGAAGCCAGGGTTCAGCTTGGAACCGTTGATTTAAATTCATTCGACGCTGTCGTGTTTTATGATATGCCAAAGACAATTACCGACGAAGAGAAAAAATCATATTACAGACTGTTAAATGCGGGTAAAGGTCTTTTATTCCTGCATCATTCAATATGTGCTTATCAGGATTGGCCTGAATATGAAAGTATTGTTGGAGGGAAATATTACGAAACGAAAAAGGATGATAAATTTGGAACTTCATCTTATCAGCACGATGTCGATTTCAATGTACATATAATGCAATCATCACATCCCCTTACCAAAGGGTTGATCGATTTTGCAATACACGACGAAATATATGGGAATCTCGAGGTTCTTCCCGAAAGCTATCCACTTCTTTCAACAGATCATCCAAAAAGCAATATACTGATTGGATGGACATTAAAAAAGTCAAACTCAAAAATTGTGTTTATTCAGCCCGGACATGACAAAAACAGTTTCAATAACCTCAATTATCGGAAATTAATAAAACAAGCGATAATCTATATCACAACAAAATAACGATCAATGTTTTATTGGAAGAACAATCTGGATAAGTGCACCTTTCGGTTCACGGTTACCGGCTGAGATAAATCCCGAGTGTGCATCAACAACCAATTTTGCAAGATGGAGTCCCATTCCTGTATTTTGATCAAAATGAGCTTCAAGATTACTGAGCGGTTTATAGATATTATCCATTGCTATTTTTGAGAAACCTTTTCCATTATCTGCGATGGTTACTTTTAAAAATCCATCTGCTTCATTGCTAATTTTGATCTCTACTTTACCCTCTTTCGGAGAAAATTTTAAGGAATTGTCAAGAACCGCAGAGAAACTTTTTAAAAGAAATTTATGATCTCCTTTGAGGGAGGAATTGACAGCATCGTTTTGTAAAACAATATCAATTCCTTTCTCTGAAAATTTTTTGGCACACTCATCAATGGCCTGCTGAATTACACTAACTATATCAATTTCAATCTTTCTCAATGCCTTTTCACCTTTTAACCGAAGTGTTGAAGCTTCAAGAATTGTATTCGAGAATTTTTCAAGACGTTTAACCGATGTATCCAGAAGAGAAAAGTAGCGATTCACCTCCTCAGTGTACTGGTACCGGCCTATTAATGCCAAACTTCCCATGATACCATTAAGCGGCGTTCTGATTTCGTGACTAATAAGATTCAGAAATTCAGATTTGGCAATCGAAAGTAATTCCAACTCCTTTTTTGCCTCACCAAGTTTTTTCAATGATTCCTCAAGTTCATACGTTCGTTGAGCAACTTTTGCCTCAAGTATTTGATTCATATTCCTCGACATCTCCCGGCTGTATTTCAGTTCAAGATGAATTCTGGCTTTCATCAACAATTCGCCCCAAACAAATGGCTTTGTAATATAATCATCACCACCCGATTCATAGATCTCTTTGACAAAGATTAACTCATCATTGCTAATCATAAATATTACAGGGGTTCCCCTCATACCCGGGTTTGATTTTATTGCCTTACAAGTGTGATAACCAGACTTTCCAGCCATCTCTGCTCCAATAAAAACAAGATCAATTGATTCTACCGTCAATATCTTCAATCCTTCCTTTCCATTTGGAGTAGTTTTTACAACAAAATCGTTTGCCACAAGCACCTCCTGAAGAGATACCATATTCCGGACATTATCATCAATAACTAAAATGTTGAACTTCTTCATGTTGGGCGAAACAATGGTGGTATAAAGGTTTGATTCTCAAATATACAAAAATATTCAGTACGATTGAATCCTATGATAAATTTATGTGCAATCAAAGGTATTGTTATCTTGTTAATAAAAAGGTCAACGCTTTTGAATTCGTTGTATATCTTTGGACGGACAAAATATACAACGCACTTTACATCAGACTGCATATGCAAATTCTTATTGCTGAAGAATTTATGACCTTGAAAAAATCGCTTCCTGTGGTGGATGTGAGGTCGCCCGGAGAATTTGCTGAAGGTCATATTTCGGGTGCAATCAATATCCCGATTTTTGAAGATGATGAAAGGGCAATCGTCGGTACAATTTATAAAAAAAGAGGGCGACTGCCTGCAATTGAAAAAGGGCTCGGGATTGTTGGACCCAAAATGGCACAATTTGCTCGAAAGGCTGTTGAAATTGCTTCATCAGGTCAACTTCTTGTACATTGCTGGCGGGGTGGTATGCGCTCTGAGAGCATGGCCTGGCTATTTGAACGCGTTGGAATTGAATGCTTTATTTTACAAGGTGGATATAAATCGTACCGGAATTATATGCTTGAAAGAATAGGAGATATTCCATATTTAGTTGTAATAGAGGGGCATACAGGAAGCGGTAAAACGGAAATACTTCATAAACTTAAAGCCTTTGGAGAACAGATAATTGATCTTGAAGGACTTGCTAGCCATAAAGGTTCCGCATTTGGTGGAATTGGGCAATCGCCACAACCCACTACCCAACAATTTCAAAATGATTTGTTTGACGGATTCTTTGATTTTGATTTGGCAAAAAAGGTTTGGATTGAAGGTGAAAGCCAGACAGTTGGACGCGTTTTTCTTCCTGATCCACTTTGGAATAGAATGAATGAATCAAAATGCATTGAGATTCAGGTGCCGCGTATCGAACGAATCAACCGGCTCGTTAATGAATATGGTACACTGCCTGAAGAATTAATGCAAAATGCAATTCTCAATCTTGTTAAACGCCTGGGAAGTCAGCTTATGAATGACATTCTTCAGAGTTATCGTGAGAAAGATCTTGTTTGTGTTGCCGAAAAATTACTCGAATACTACGATCAGTCTTACCAGTACAGTCGCGATAAATTTAAAAGGAAGCTTACTGAAATTGTATTACCTAATGGCAATGCCTCCACTAATGCTGCAATAATTCTTGACAAAACGAAGCAACTTTTTTAAGCATGAACCGTCATCATACAATTTATCACAAAAATATTATTTAAACATAACATGAAAGACATCAATAATTTGCCAGACAATTCTCCTGTAAAACTCACACAATACTCTCATGGAGCCGGATGCGGATGTAAAATATCACCCAAAGTTTTAAACGCTATTTTAGCACAATGCAAAACTGAATTCCCCGATCCATCATTGTTGGTAGGTAACAGTACGCTTGATGATGCAGCCGTTTACGATATTGGCAATAATCAGGTAATCATCTCAACTACCGACTTTTTCATGCCAATTGTGGATGATCCTTACGATTTCGGTGGCATCGCATCGGTCAATGCCATCAGCGACATTTTCGCAATGGGTGGAACCCCTTTGATGGCGGTAGCAATCCTATGCTGGCCGGTCAACAAACTCCCGGCAGAAATTGCAGGCCAGGTAATTGAAGGGGCAAAGCAAGCTTGCGCACGGGCCGGAATTGCAATTGCCGGAGGCCATAGTATTGATGGTCCGGAACCTATTTTTGGGTTGGCGGTTACAGGAATTGCACAAAAAGATCAAATCAGGTTGAATTGCACTGCAACTGAAGGATGCAAACTCTACCTAACAAAGCCTTTGGGAATCGGAATTTTATCGACAGCCCAAAAGCAAGGTATTCTGAAAGAGGAAGACCGACAAACCGCACGAAATTTAATGCTAACCATCAATACAATAGGCAAAGAACTTGGAACGCTGGACGGAGTAAAGGCGATGACCGATGTTACGGGATTCGGATTACTGGGTCACCTGGTCGAAATGTGCGAAGGAAGTGGTCTGAGTGCTGAAATCTTTGCAAATAAAGTCCCCAGGATCGAAAACATTGATTTTTATATGGAGCACAAAACCTTTCCGGGTGGTACATTCCGGAATTTCGACAGTTACGGACACAAAGTATCCCCTATGAACGATGAGCAAAAGCATCTCTTATGTGATCCTCAGACCAGCGGCGGTCTATTGGTAGCTGTTACACCCGAAGGAAAGGACTCCTTTTTGGAAATCGCTTCTAAATATGGGCTGAAACCCGAATCATTTGGCGTGATAAAGAATAAAGGGGAATTTGTAGTGGAGATAAAAGGCTAATATATCAATCCGTAGTGAGAATAAAAAACTGGTCAGGAGCAATTGAAAGATTATTTTGGTAACGGCTATTCGTTTACCTGATTTAAAAATCCGATAAGTTTGTCAACATCAGGGCTTATTCCGGTTCTTACGTAATAGCCGGAAACTGCATTTGCGACAATTAACGATTGAAAAAGATCAAAATCGCAAAATCTGGCGAAACAGAAACCGGCATTGAAATTGTCACCTCCACCGGTTAGAATTGTTGGTTCTTTACAGAAAAAGGTTTCACATTTTTCAACAATAGACCCATCGCTGGCAAGGGCATCTTTTGTGCGGTGAATGATTAAAATATCTGTCATACAGGCATTAAACATCATTTTTACAAAACCTTCATCAACTTTATTATCAGGCAGATCAAGTGCATTGGCAATTAGTTCAGCTTCATTCTGGTTCAGACTGACTATCACTTTGAAATATTTTTTAAATCGTGCCAATAGCGCGATTACCGATTGAATTTCTTCCTTTGATCTTCGCGAACAATCAGAAAAATCGGTAAAGAAACAAGGTTTTACAGCAGGAAGCGACGCTAAAGGCAATATTTCCTCTAGAATACCTTCCCAGATATCTGTTGAATTGATGATCTCGCTCCAGTTTAGAAATGAAACCAGTTGTTTATTCGAAATTAGCAGTTTAATCCTTTCGATTCCAAGCAATTTTAATATCCCGCTCCAATTGAGTTTATCATAGGGCCCCGGATCAAACATCATTACTTTCGCATCACTAAACTCGAGTGCAGATGTTGAAATCGTTTCTTCAACTGTATAAAGTGTGCAGTTAGTTGACATTGAACGGAATATTGGCAGAACATCGGGCAGGCCAAAAGTTCCGATGCATTCGGCTTTTATTCCCAGGTTGCCCAATGCATTGCCTGTTATAACCATATTTCCCCCAAATTTTGATTGCTGAGTCCGTAACTCGATTCCACAGCTTTTATTTTCACGACTTATCAAAAATTCTCCGAATTGCCGGCTATTCGTAAAAAACCGTGCATCACCACTATCATCTTTACCATTTACGATCCGGACAATATTATCAATACATGCATCAAATCCAAGGAATGCGTGGATTTCAGACAATTTCTTTTGCTGAAGCTTTGAAACTATAAAACCAAGATCATCGGCAATTTTTCTTTGCATTATTGCTCATTTAAAGATATTTAGAAGCCTCTTTATCCAACAGTAAAAATGCGTTTTTATGCGATTTCAATACTGATGCAGGAAAATCAGTAGATATTTCACTTTCAATCAGATGCTTTACGATTTCCGCTTTTTTTTCTCCATTCAATTGTAAGATTACAGTTTTAGCCTCCATAAAATATTTAACGCCCAAAGAAATCCCTCCAGTTAAACTTACATCGCCGGTGAAATATTTTTGTCCAACAATTTTAGTAACATTATCCAAATCAACAATATGCGAATATAAATCAAATGACGTTCCGGGTTCATTCAGTCCCAGGTGCCCATTCATCCCAACACCAAGCAACACCATATCAAATGGGCCGTTTTCGCGAATAAACTGATCAGTTTTATTACATTCCCTTTCTAAATAAGCAGATTCACCATCGAAAAAGCATAGATTTTCAGGAGAATAATCTATATGATCAAACAGGTGCTTTTTCAGGAACGAGAAACAATTTTCGCTTTTACTCTTTCCAAGGTTCGTCCATTCGTCCAATCCAACAATTTTGCAATGCTTAAAACTGATTTCCCCTGCTTTATTCATTTCTATCAGGCGATTAAATGTCCCTACCGAAGTATCTCCGGCCGGAAAACATAGCAAAGCATCAGGTTTTTCCAAAATGATAGCTGCAATCTGTTCAGCAGTTTTCAACGACAATTCGGAATAATTCTCATAAACTATTTTTTCCATCCTGAAAATTTCATATTTCTATCTTATGACTAACATATTCATCGCAGATGATTTATTTTCAGGTAGTAAGAATTAAAACAATTACTACCTGAAAATTTGAAAACCAGCAAATCCACTGTCACTAAAGCTTCAGTTCGCCCCATCCTTTCCGGTATTCTCTTTTAACAAACTGATTGGCTTGTTCGAAATTCGTTATTCGCATATTGGGACCATCCCATTTATAGTTGATGTATCGGCCGGGATAAATATTTGATTCCATTTCGCCATAAACCGGGTCTGTGCGTTTTACTTTTTCGCGAATATTAAAACTCCGTAACAATAAATTTCCCATTAATACCGTTTCAGTGAGCGGTCCGGCATATCCGACAAATGGAGAATCCACTTCAGCATTCCCATAACCTGCAATACAGGCATCAACCCATTGCCACCAATGGCCATCCATATCGCCAACAATTCGCGGGTACTTTTTCGGGACATTAATTTCTTTATTTCTGCCCAATGGCAAAAGTATCGGATTACGTCCTCCCCAACCACATGCAGCTTTTCCCTTTGTACCAATAAATAAGGTACCTCCCTCATAATCATTTAATCCCGGCCAATCAGCCATAATATCATTCATATTTCCATCTGCATCGAGCTCCATTGGGCGTTCCGGAGTAATACCACCATCCATCCAGTAAAGGTTTAATTCCTTACCATTCTTTTGCTGGTATTTGAAACGAACTGAACTTGATACTGGTCCACTATCTGGAAAAATACCTTCCTTAAAGATGCCGTTATAAACCGTGCTGGCGCTGCAGGAAACTTCCGTCGGATAACCAAGATTCAATAATTTAAATGGTGGTCCCATAATATGGCAGCCCATATCACCCAATGCGCCGGTCCCAAACTGCCACCAGCCGCGCCAGTTAAACGGGACCATATTGTCGATGTAATTGGTTTGCTGAGCAGTGCCCAACCAAAGATCCCATTTAAGTTCCTTTGGCACAGCAGGACGCGTATCCGGCCATTGAATGCCTTGTGGCCAGACTGGCCGGTCGGTCCAGCAATAAACTTTTTCAATTTCACCAAGTATATCAGCTTCAATCCATTCGCGTAAAGTACGCATGCCGTCACACGAAGCTCCCTGATCACCCATTTGCGTCACAACTTTATATTTTTCAGCTGCTTGCGTCAAAATACGCGCCTCAAAGATATCATGAGATAATGGTTTTTGAAGGTACAAGTGTTTGTTCAATTGCATAGCACTTAATCCGACAATGGCATGATTATGATCGGGAATAGCCACAGACACCGCATCGAAGTTTTTAGCCTCTTTATCAAACATTTCACGCCAGTCGTGATAAAATGCAGCTTTGGGGAATTCTTTTATTCTCGGTGCAGCCTGACGGTCATCAACATCGCAAAGACAGGAAATTACTGCATTATTTTTTGGAGCAGTAGCGTAATGATGAATATCGCTTTCACCCTCACCACCGCAACCGATTGCTGCGATACGAAGTTTATCACTGGGAGGAACATGACCCAGACCTCCCACTGTGAAACTTGGTAGAATGGTAAAAGCAGCCGCACCTGATGTGGTCATTTTCACAAAATTCCGGCGCGTAACACTGCCTGATTTGGTTGTTACCTGACTAATTTTTTTCATTTAAAAACTGGTTAAAGTTTCAATTAAAAACTATCCTGAATTTATTGATATTACTTTTTCAAAGGTTTAACTGAAACCTCTTTGAAGAATACAACATCCTTATCGCCATGGTTTTGAATACCAATATAACCTTTTTCAGGACGGGGACCATGAAAGGGTTCAAAGTCAAATTTGCGGGCGGGTACCGGATCACCTTCCTTGAAATCGGTCACTTTTACGCCATTCAAAACCACAATGGTTCTGAGTCCGTCTAAGGTGATTTCCATCGTATTCCATTCCGGACCTGGTTTTCCTGTTTTGGCCAACGGTTTTGTCAAGGAATACAACATACCTGTGTAATGGTAATCGTCTTCTTTGGAAAGTTCAGGCTGGTTGTCAATTTGTACTTCATAGCCGTAAAATACTGGCATCCACTCTTCGTAGGGTTCAATGGGGATCCTGATAAAAACGCCGGAGTTGCTGTTTGTGTCTCGCATTCTGAAAACAACCCGGATCGTACAATTTCCAAACATTTCTCCGGTCCAATAAAGTAAACCCATTCCTCCATGTGATTTAATCAAACCATCCTCAACATACTGAGATCCCGGACCTACATGTTTCCAACCTGTCAGGTCTTTTCCATTAAATAACTGCCTCCACTGACTATTATCTGCTTGTGGCAGAGAAGCTACACTTAACTGTTTAGTTTGATTTCCTGTCGTAGAAACACGGGGAGAAGCAATGATTTGGGAGAAGAAGGAAATTAAAACTAAACCAAAAACAAAAATTGATCTTAACGCATTTTTCATTTTTTTTGACATTTAGAAATTCATACTCGAGTTACTTGGACGACGCTAATATTTTATTAATGCTTTATTTATCAGACTATGTTTACTACCAGAACATCCACACCAAGGCTCATTATTTTTTCAACCATTTCTGATGAAACGCCACTATCTGTAATTAATATATCAATGTCAGAAAGTTGTGCAATTGTCATGATTCCCTTTTGTAGAAATTTTGATGAATCAATAAGAACAATGGTCTTTTTGGAATTCTTTATATTTAGTTTTGCAAGAGAAGCTTCTTCAATATTCATTGTCATAATTCCACTTTGAATATCAATACCATCCGCACTAAGAAAGTATTTATCACAATAGTAGTTCCTCAATGATTCGGCAGCCTGTTCGCCCACAAGTGCGAGAGAATTCCTCCTCAAAATGCCTCCAGGCATAATAACCCGGATGTTGGGATACTCAGCTAATCTGAATGTTATATCCACAGAATTTGTTACAACCGTGATGTCAATTTTTTTAGGTAAATGCTTGGCCAATTCCATAATGGTCGTTCCGGTATCCAGTAAAATTGTTTCGCCATTTCTTACTAAACTGGCCGCTGCAGTACCAATTGCTTCTTTAAGCTTAATATTTTGCTTGCGTCGATCGAATATTGACAGATCAGTATTGATCAGACTTTGCTTCATTGCTCCACCACGGGATCTGATCAGGATGTTTTTCTTTTCCAAATGCTTTAAGTCCTTGCGAATGGTTACCTCGCTTACCAGAAATTGCTGGCTAAGTTCCGAAACATTCACTTGTTCCTCTTTTTCAATCTTCTTCAGAATAAACATTCGACGGTCGACACAAGAACTCATATCCGTGAAAAATTGGTTTCATTTTATTCCACATCAAATATATATAATTACAATATGAAACAATACGAAACCTTTGATTTTTTTATAAAAAAAACTTCGCCTCGAAGGATTTAATAACCTTTGAGGCGAAGTTGGAATGAAATATTAAAGTATAATACTACAAATCAATTCTTTTTCCAGCCCATTCTATTGCATAAAAAAGGTGCTGCTGAATCTTTTCATTTTCAAATGAAGTATCGCCATGTCCAAAAACGGTGTAAAATGAACGTGCACCTTCGAATTCATGGTACCAAATCACCGGATGATCACCCATTTTCCATGTGTCATCTTTAGGAAGTTTTTTAATCGAAGATTCGTCAAGTGTTGCCAGAACAGTTACTTTGCCGCGTGGATTCTCTTTGTAGGAATACCATTCGTCTTCAATTGTAAAGGTTTTCATTCCTACAAATGGTTTCATAGCGGGATGATTGGTATTCTCGATATTAATTGTAGCTAACTGATATGGTGGATGTGTCTTGAAGAATGCCCCATTCAGATCGCCATACCATTTCCAATCGTATTCACAATCGGCAGAGGCATGAATTCCGACAAAGCCTTTTCCGCTTTTGATAAAAGTTTCGAAGGCTTTCTCGCCAGAGGCATCAAGCACCTTCATGGTTGGATTCAAAAATACACAGACATCAAACCGGGAAAGAAATTCATCCGTAAATAAGGTAGCATCTTCAGTGGCTGTAACCACCCACCCCTTTTGCTGAGCAAGTGTTGTGATTGCTTTAATTCCTGCTGGAATTGAAGTGTGGCGATAGCCAGCTGTTTTCGAAAAGACAAGAACATTTAGTTTCTTCTGTTCTGCCACTTTTTGATCCGATTGGGCCATAACACCCAATGAAACAGCTAATGCCAAAAATAGCATCAATACATTTTTCATTTCAGGTAATTTTAAGTGATTTAATGGTGTCGAAAGTATAAAAAAAAGGCGACCCTTTTTCAAAGATCGCCTTTTTTTATAAATCATATGTAGCTAAAACAAAAAGCTTAACAATACACCAGCTGCGACAGCGCTACCGATCACGCCGGCAACGTTTGGACCCATTGCATGCATCAGCAAATGGTTTGTTTTATCGTAGGACAAACCAACAACCTGCGACACACGGGCACTGGCCGGAACTGCTGAGACACCTGCATTACCAATCAACGGATTGATTTTATTCCCTTCTTTCAAAAACAGATTGATAATTTTTACAAATCCGACTCCACCAATTGTTGCGATGGCAAACGCTAAAGCTCCGAGGAAAAAGATCCCCAAAGATTTCATTGTAAGAAAATTGGAAGCTTGTGTTGAAGCACCAACTGTAAGGCCAATCAAAATGGTCACGATATCGATCATCGGTCCTTTGGCTGTATCTGCCAAACGTTTTGTAACAGTACTCTCTTTCAGTAAATTGCCCAGAAATAGCATAGCAAGAAGCGGAAGACCCGAAGGTACGAGAAAGCAGGTTAACAAGAGACCGGCAATCGGAAAGATGATTTTTTCCTGCTTTGAAACCGGACGTGGTGGTTTCATTCTGATCAGACGCTCTTTGCTGTTCGTTAACAACTTCATAAATGGTGGTTGAATGACGGGAACCAAAGCCATATACGAATAGGCAGAAACTGCAATTGCACCCATTAATTCAGGAGCAAGCCTTGATGAGACGAAAATTGCAGTAGGTCCGTCAGCACCACCAATGATTGCGATGGCACCTGCTTCGGATGGAGAATAGCCCAGCGCCAATGCAATCCCATAGGCGCCAAAAATACCTAATTGAGCAGCAGCACCAACAAGCATTAACTTCGGATTCGAAATTAACGCCGAGAAATCTGTCATGGCACCGATTCCAAGAAAGATCAACGGAGGATATACCCCTTTAAGTACGCCGAAATAAAGGTAATTCATCACACTCCCTGATTCATAAACCCCAATTTCCGATCCTGGCTGAAATGCGATGTTACCAACTAAAATCCCGAAACCAATCGGAACCAAAAGCATTGGCTCATATTCCCTGGAAATAGCCAGGTATATAAATGCCAAACCGATCATTATCATGACTATATGGCCAATTGTCATATTTGCAAAAGCCGTATATTCAAGAAACTGACCAAGGTGATCAATTATAAAAGTAAAAAAACTTGTATTTTCCATGTTATTCTCCAATCACAATTAGTACGTCACCTTCCATTACCGCATCTCCTTTTTGTTTGGCAATCGAAATAATCTTTCCGGCTTTATCAGCTTCGATGTTATTTTCCATTTTCATGGCTTCGAGAATAAGAACACGCTGTCCGATTTTGACAATATCACCTTCTTTTACAAAGAGTTCAAGGACGACTCCGGGAAGCGGTGATTTAATTGTACCGGCACCTTTAGGACCAGATGGACTGGCAGTTTTGGCGACTGACGGATGGCTATCAGTAGATGGAACCGAAACACTTCGCACCAGTTTAGGCGTCTTAACAGGTTGCATGTCCTTATCGACTTCAACACTGTATTTAGTGCCATTAATTTCAATTTCAGCAATGTTATCTTCGATACTTAAAACTTCCGCATCGTATTGATTGCCATTTATTTTAAATTTAAATTTTTTCATTTTCAGTCCGATTTATCTTGGTGATTTTCTTAATCCATAAATTTTTGAACTCCAGGGTGAATAAGTCCGTGATACCTTTGTCATCGTGATCACAGGATCTTCCTGATCGTGCATCTCATTTCCGTACAGATACAGTGCCATTACAATTGCAGCATTGACTTCACCTGATAATCCCTGCTTTATGACACCTGGAGATGAAATCTTCAATAATTTTTCAGCTCTTCGGGCTTCTTTGGTCATTATCAAGCCGAGACCCTTGAAGAATAAATACAACAAAGCAAGGCCTGTAAAAACGACCGACATTGCAATCAACGCCATTCCTATTCCGCTTGGATCAAATTTTACAAATTTATCAGCTTCCGAAACCTTCGGCTTTGTATCATTATTGGCACCGGGAGTTGATTTTTCAAGGAAACCCCACTTTGCTTCGCCATCCTCCAGTCGCCCGTAAGTAACATCAGTTTTCTGGGGCGACTTGATTGTCACACTATCAATTAAGGTTTTCCCGTTCGAATCGAACAAACAGATTGTTTTTGATTCCTGTAGTTTAAAATTTAAATGACGAATTCCCCTGTCTGGCTCATTGTCAGCCCAAAATACAATATAACTTTCCTGAGGAATCAAGGTTATCGGCTGACCCTTTGGAATATAGTATTTTGTCGGATTGGTAATATCGTCAGTTAAATATAACCCTCCGACATTCACCGAGTTAAAGGCCGAATTGTAAATTTCAATCCAGGCACTGTGCTCCCCGAAATCATCTACGTAGTTGGAATCATTATGAACAAGAATTTCGTTAATACGCAAATCCATTGCACTTTGTGCATTAACATTCCTGAGACCAACGCAGAGAACAACAAGTACAATCAGCTTTAAAATACTTAATTTATTTTTTAGCATAATTACTCGAAATTATAACGGAAGGTTTGAATGTTTCTTAGCCGGCATAGAATCTTTTTTCGTAGCAAGCGATTGCAGAGCCCTAATGATTCGGAACCTGGTATTACGAGGTTCAATAACATCATCAATATAGCCATATCTGGCTGCATTATATGGATTTGCAAATTCTTTTTTGTATTCAGCTTCTGACTGGGTAATATATTCAGCACGGGCTGCATCGTCGGGTAATCCTTTAATATGCTTACTTCTCAAAACTTCAATCGCACCTTTGGGACCCATTACAGCGATTTCAGCTTGAGGCCAGGCATAGTTGATATCTCCACGCAAATGTTTGGAACTCATCACGCAGTATGCTCCACCATAAGCCTTACGAAGAATTACAGTAATTTTTGGTACAGTTGCTTCACCATAGGCAAATAATAATTTTGCGCCATGAATAATGATACCGCCATATTCCTGAGCTGTACCAGGCAAGAATCCAGGTACATCTTCAAGTGTAACGAGCGGTACATTAAAAGCATCGCAGAAACGAATAAAGCGTGCGGCTTTTCTGGAGGCATTAATATCTAAAACCCCTGCCAGATAAGCAGGCTGATTGGCAATAATTCCAACCGGCATACCATTAAAACGGGCAAATCCTACAACAATATTCTGTGCAAAATTCCTATGAACTTCCAAAAATTCAGAACTATCAACGATTGAATGGATTACATCCTTTACATCATAGGGTTTATTAGGATTCTCCGGAATAATATCGTTCAAATTGTCATCAAGACGATCGATTGGATCATCACAACGAGAAATTGGTGGATCCTCAAGGTTGTTTTGTGGCAAATAAGAAAGTAATTTGCGGATCAGTAACAAACCTTCTTCCTCTGAGTCAGAAACAAAATGTGTCACTCCGGATTTTGTACCATGCACAACCGCACCACCTAATTGCTCATCTGTAACAACCTCTCCGGTAACGGTTTTAACAACTTTAGGTCCGGTGACAAACATGTAGCTGGTGTCTTTACTCATCACAATAAAGTCAGTCAATGCGGGAGAATAAACAGCTCCACCGGCGCAAGGGCCAAAAATAGCTGAGATCTGTGGAATGACCCCAGAAGCCATGATGTTACGCTGGAAAATTTCAGCATAACCAGCCAAAGCGGTAACGCCTTCCTGGATACGGGCACCGCCCGAATCGTTAATACCAATACATGGAGCACCAACTTTCATCGCCATGTCCATTACTTTACAGATCTTGAGGGCATAGGTTTCTGAAAGCGATCCGCCAAAAACGGTGAAGTCCTGCGAAAAGATAAAAACCGTGCGACCATCAATTGTTCCGCGTCCGGTTACAACGCCATCGCTTAGAAATTTAGTTTTCTCCATACCAAAATTGGTACAGCGATGGGTGACGAACATATCGAATTCTTCGAAGCTCCCTTCGTCAAGAAATAAGTCGATACGTTCGCGTGCGGTTAATTTACCTTTGGCATGTTGCGCTTCGATTCTTTTCGCTCCACCACCAAGTTTGGCCTCCGCACGAAGGTCAATCAATTGTTTGATTTTGTCCTGATTGCTCATCGTACTATTATTTATTTTTTAACTGAAAATTATTCGCTGCAAAGTTCGGTAAGTACCCCTAACGTTGATTTGGGATGCAGGAAACCAATATTCAATCCTTCCGCACCTTTTCTTGACTGCTTATCAATTAACTGAATACCGGCATCATTTGCCTGCTGAAGTGCACTGTTTACATCATCAACAGCAAAAGCGATATGGTGAATTCCGGGACCTTTTTTCTCAAGGAATTTGCCGATCGGGCCTTCCGGATCCGTTGATTCCAATAGCTCAATCTTGGTTTGACCAACTTTAAAAAAAGCAGTTTTCACCTTTTGATCTACAACATCTTCGGTTGCATAACACTTCGTTCCAAGAAGCGTTTCATAATAGGGAATTGCAGTTTCAAGACTGACTACTGCAATACCAATGTGCTCAATATGTGATACATTCATCTTAAATTGGAGTTATTTAGTTAATATGATTAAAGGCAGGAAAACCCTGCCTTTAATTTTTGTGTTATCTTGGAATCGGTACAAAACGATAATGAGGTCCAAATCTTTCGAAAGCTGCCTGATCAAGCATTTCCTGATGCTTTGGGTGCGCAATTGATATCAATAATCTGGCTCTTTCCTGAAGCGTCTTACCATAAAGATTGACGGCACCATACTCAGTTACCACCCAATGGATATTGGCACGGGTAGAGACAACTCCCGATCCCTCAATAAGTGTTGGGCTGATTTTTGACATTCCTTTTTCGGTAACTGATGGCATCGCAATGATTGGTTTTCCGCGGAAGGAATAACCTGCACCACGAATAAAATCGATCTGACCACCAACTCCGGAGTAGTGTTTGATTCCAATTGAATCGGCACAAACCTGTCCTGTTAAGTCAATTGCCAGCGCTGAATTAATAGCTGTAACCTGGTCAAGTTTGCGAATGACAGAAACACTGTTTGTATGCGCAACATCCATCATGGCCACCATCGGGTTATCATCCACAAAGTCGTATAATGCCTTCGACCCCATCAGGAAGGTTGCCACCATCTTTCCGGTATCTATCTTTTTCTTTCTGCCATTTACGACCCCTTTTTCAACAAGCGGGAGAATTCCATCGGCAAACATCTCAGTATGAACACCCAAATCTTTGTGATTGCCCAACTGAGCAAGTACGGCATTGGGTATACCGCCGATTCCCATCTGTAAACAAGCACCATCTTCAATCAATGCAGCAGCATTCTTACCAATGGCAATGTCTATTTCGGATAATGGGGCAAGATTATGTGCATAAAGCGGAGAATCATCCTCTACAAAAATATCAATCTGATCAAGTTGGATCATCGCATCACCCCATGCGCGTGGAACATTTGGATTTACAAGTGCAATTACCACATCAGCACATTGAACTGCAGCAAGCGTTGCATCGACGGAGGTTCCCAAAGAAACATAACCATGCTTATCTGGTAATGATACCATGATCATTGCAACGTTGACTTTAAGATATCCCTCCCGGATTAATTTCTGAGTTTCACTTAGGAAAACCGGAATATAATCGGCGTAACCAGCCTGTGTTTGCTTACGAAGATTAGCTCCCACAAAAAACTGCTGGGCATCGAATATCCCTTCAAATTCAGGATTACCATATTCTACAACACCTTCAATATGGAGATGCTGAATTTTAATATCATAAAGTTCGCCGGCGCGTCCACGCTCGACCATTGCTTCGATTAATCGGTGAGGCGTAACAGCTACGCAACTTAAATGAACACGGTCTCCCGATTTAATAACTTTGACCGCATCTTCAGCAGTAACATATCTAACTTGCTTCATATGAAAATATAACTGTTTAAAAATTGCCGCAAAGGTAAATATTATTATTCTTGAGAGAAAGAAAACAGGTGTAAAAGTGAGTTATTTTAAAAAAATCGAACCATAGGTTTGAATCGTTCGGATTTTGGAAATATATACCAATATTTGAACCATTTAGGTTTGAACTTTTACAAACATTCGTATGTTTACTTTATAATAACAATGTAAAGAAATGGTTAAATTTGATCTGGCTGTAATTGGAAGCGGTCCCGGGGGCTTTGCTGCCACAATGAGAGCTGTTGATTTTGGAAAAAATGTTTGTTTGATCGAAGCAGGGCACATTGGAGGGAATGGTATTATGAATGGTCCATTAACGTCAAAGACGATGTGGGAACTTTCTGTAGACTATTCGATAGCGGCCGCCGTTGACCGCGGTTATCGCGCTTCAGGTTTGCAGGTCGATTATAATTTAGTGAAAAAAACCGTCATCGCTGCTGCAAAAACGAAGCAGTATCAGATGCTGTCGCAAATCGAATCTTTTTCAACGAAAAGCAGTGACTCAGGAACAATTACTTACAAACGTGGTTTTGCCAAATTTCTTGATCGCAATACCCTTCAGATAGAGGGCGAAAATGGAATCGAGACGATTGAAGCTGAATACATTATAATTGCAACGGGTTCGAGGCCACGCGAACTTCCCGAATTACCGGTCGATCAAAAGCAAATTTTCGATTCCGACGGGTTACTTAACCTGGAAAGTTTTCCTGAACGCATGATGATTCTGGGATCAGGAATTATCGGCTGTGAATTTGCTGCCATTTTTTCGAATTTCAGACAGACTGAGGTGCATTTATTAGATCGCACCCATCGTGTGATCCCTTTCGAAGATGACGATGTAAGTGACTTTGTTTCAGAAAATCTTGAAAAGAACGGCGTAATCATTCATCACACCGCAACGATGCGCACCGTAAGAAAAGAAAAGGATCACCTGGAAGTTGTTCTTGATTACGATGACGGACATAGCCAGGTGGTGGAGGTTGATATTCTGCTTGTTTCAATTGGCCGCGATGCAAATACGATTGGTCTTGGGCTTGAAAATGTCGCCATTAAACCCAACGTAAAAGGTTATCTTCATATCAACGAGGAGTGCGCAATCGGCGATTTTCAGAAATGCAATATTTTCGCAGCTGGTGATGTTACCGGACAAAAAGCATTGTATGGAGTCGCGGAAGAGCAAGGTAGGTTTATAGTTGAAGCGATATTCGGAGCATCGACTTATCGGCTCGATTATTCCTATATGCCTACCCTGATGTTTTTTAAACCTGAACTGGCTTCGGTCGGAGCCAATGAAAAATCATTGCGCGACAAAAAGATACCATATAAGGCAGTCTATTATTCGAATGAACTGGTGAACCGTGCCATCGCGATGCGTAGCACGAAAGGTTTCGTAAAAATAATTGTGAGCAACGATGGCTCCGAAAAAATTCTTGGAATGCGTGCAGCCGGACCCCAGGCTTCGGCGTTTATCGTTTCCATCGCATATCTGATCAATTCAGACATCAGGCTCCATGAGGTACTTCAAAGCATTCATCCTCATCCGAGTGTAACAGAAGGTATTCAGGAGTGTATCCGGATCTTTTACAACCAATCGATCTATAAACCAAAAGCTTTTCCATCACTGATAAAAGTAACCGAATGGAAACCGGAATAATTTGCAAATGCGACAATTCGACGATTTGACAATGTTAAATGCGATTCACCAGCAACCAGTCGCTAATCCCTAACAGCCTTTCAGCATTTGCCAGCAGCTATTTTTCGTTATCTTTGCGGAGAATGATAACCCTGACGCTGTCAATTAAAATACACTTCAATGATCCTCTTTTTTAAAGGAAAATCAAAACTCATAGCTGTTGATACTCAAAAGGAACAGTGCACCTTCAACCTCGGAAAGCTTATCTGGTTATTTGATCAGGCATCCTTGATCAATCAGGAGTCGGTCTCCGGGATTTTTGTTGGGCCACGAAAAGAGATGATCACCCCGTGGAGCACGAATGCGGTCGAAATCACACAGAATATGGGTATTACCGGGATCGTCCGAATTGAAGAGTTTTTTCAGGCCGATTCAGAGCATCCAAAGTTTGACCCGATGCTTCAGGTTGTATATAAAGAACTTAACCAACAAATATTTACAATATATCATCAGCCCGAACCAATCCTTTATATTGATGATATAGCAACTTATAGCAGTCAGGAAGGATTGGCTTTAAGTGAAGATGAGATCAATTACCTTAACGGGGTATCGACAAAACTAGGACGAAAATTAACTGACAGTGAGGTATTTGGATTTTCGCAAGTCAACTCGGAACATTGCCGGCACAAAATATTTAACGGAAATTTCATAATTGATGGCATAGAAAAACCTTCAACACTTTTTCAATTAATCAAGGAAACCACCAGGGTCAATCCAAATACAATTCTTTCAGCCTATAAAGACAATTGCTCCTTCAGTAAAGGACCTGATTCGGAACAGTTTGCACCAATCACGCAAGACAAACCCGATTATTTCCAGGTAACTGACATTAAAACTGTTCTTTCACTGAAAGCTGAAACCCATAATTTTCCGACAACTGTCGAGCCGTTTAATGGTGCAGCTACCGGAAGCGGTGGTGAAATCCGCGACAGGATGGCCGGTGGCAAAGGGAGTTTTCCGATCGCCGGAACGGCTGTTTATATGACCGCCTATTCGAGAAATGACGAAGAAGGACGTTCATGGGAAGATGCGACCGAGCCTCGGCCATGGTTGTATCAGACACCGGAGGAGATCTTAATCAAAGCTTCAAACGGAGCATCAGATTTTGGAAATAAATTTGGACAACCACTTATAAATGGCTCGGTTTTAACCTTTGAGCATTTCGAAAATCAGAAAAAATTTGGTTACGACAAGGTGATCATGCAAGCCGGAGGAATCGGTTATGCCCGTGGCGAAGATTGCCTGAAGAGTGTTCCCGGAATTGGGGATAAAGTTGTTTTACTTGGTGGTGATAATTACCGGATTGGAATGGGTGGCGGAGCTGTTTCATCTGTGGATACGGGTGAATTTGAGAGTCATATCGAATTAAATGCGGTTCAGCGTGCAAACCCTGAGATGCAGAAAAGGGCTTACAATACAATCAGGGCACTCGCAGAATCGGGAAATAATCCGATTATTTCGATCCATGATCATGGCGCTGGCGGGCATTTAAACTGCTTATCTGAACTCGTTGAAGAAACCGGCGGCGAAATATACATTGATCAATTACCCGTTGGGGACCCTACCCTATCGGCCAAGGAGATTGTTGGCAACGAGTCGCAGGAACGCATGGGATTTGTTACAGGTGGAGAAAATATTGAACTGATCACACGTATTGCGGAACGCGAACGTTCACCCATTTACGTGATTGGCGAAACAACCGGTGACCACAAATTCACGTTCGAAAACCGGAAAACCGGTGAAAAACCAATCAATTGGGAACTTGCATATATGTTTGGGAAACCACCGAAAACAGTGTTGGAGGATGATTCTAAAGTAGCGACCTTTTCGGAGGTTAAATACGATCCGTCGCAAATAAACAAATACATAGAACAGGTTCTCCAACTTGAATCCGTAGGTTGTAAAGACTGGCTCACAAATAAAGTCGACCGTTCGGTCACCGGAAAGGTTGCAAAACAGCAATGTGCCGGAAAACTGCAACTTCCGCTTAATAATTTAGGAGTTGTAGCAATTGATTACCAAGGGGTCAAAGGAATTGCGACTTCTCTTGGACATGCGCCTGTCGCAGGTTTGATTGATGCCGCCAATGGCTCAATTCTTTCGATAGCAGAATCGCTGACCAATATTATCTGGGCGCCACTTACACACGGAATTAAAGGCATTTCACTATCTGCCAACTGGATGTGGCCTGCAAAGAATCAGGGAGAGAATTTCCGGCTCTACAGTGGTGTGGAAGCTTGCTCCATCTTTGCCTGCGCCCTCGGAGTTAACATTCCTACAGGGAAAGACTCATTATCGATGACACAGAAATATAAAAATGATGTCGTTTATGCTCCTGGAACAGTCATTATCTCTGCCTCTGGTGAAGTTACCGATATTCGTAACATAGTTGAACCGGTTCTGGTTGTTGATCCTTCAAAACCGTTGTATTACATCGACTTCTCAAAAGCGCTTAAGTCACTTGGCGGTAGTTCATTCGCTCAGACGTTGAGTCAACTGGGAGAAAACACACCAACTGTAACCGATCCTGACTATTTTGTAAAGGCATTCAATACTATTCAGAATTTAATTGAAAATCAATCAATTCTTGCAGGACATGATATTTCTTCAGGAGGTATTTTAACCACACTGCTCGAAATGTGTTTTGCCCAAAACGAATGTGGAATTGACATTAACTTAACCGGGATGAAAGAAGCTGACAGTGTGAAAGCATTGTTCAGCGAAAATCCGGGCATTGTGGTTCAGCCAAAAGATTTCGCTGAATTTGAAAAAGCATTAAATAACAACGAAATAGCATTTGTCAGGATCGGTAATCCAACCACCGCCCGTGAAATATCAGTTATAAACGGGAACGACAAATTTCAATTTGACATTGATTCACTGCGTGATAAATGGTTCAAACCATCGTATCTCCTGGATCGCAGACAAAGCGGCGAAAAGCTGGCATTGGAACGATTCGAAAACTATAAAAAGAATGAACTGAAATTCGATTTTGGCTCATTTACAGGGAAATTTAAAGATCTGAAAATCAATCCAAAACGTCGTCAATCATCAGGCATAAAGGCTGCCATTATCCGTGAAAAGGGCAGCAATGGTGACCGCGAAATGGCGTGGAGTATGTACCTTGCCGGTTTCGATGTAAAAGACGTGCATATGACCGACCTGATCAGCGGACGCGAAACACTCGAAGAGCTGAACCTGATCGTTTTTGTAGGAGGATTCTCCAACTCTGATGTTCTCGGCTCAGCAAAAGGATGGGCTGGAGCCTTCAGATGCAACGAAAAAGCAAAAACTGCCCTTGAAAATTTTTACAAGAGAACTGATACGCTAAGTTTGGGAATTTGCAACGGTTGTCAGTTGATGGTTGAACTCGATCTTGTAAATCCGGGACATGCCGAAAGCATCAAAATGGCACACAACGATTCGCATAAATTTGAATCATGCTTTGTGAGCGTTGATGTTCAGGAAAATCAATCGGTTATGTTTAAATCACTTGCCGGCAAAAGCCTTGGAGTTTGGGTAGCTCATGGTGAAGGAAAGTTTGTGATGCCTTTTGCAGAAGAAAAATACCAGATTCCGGTTAAATTCTCCTACAGCAACTATCCGGGAAATCCCAATGGATCGGATTTTGATACCGCTGCCATTTGTTCGGAAGATGGTCGTCACCTGGCGATGATGCCCCATATTGAAAGATCTGTATATCCATGGCAGTGGGCTAATTATCCTGTGGACCGTAAAGATGATCAGGTAACACCATGGATGGAAGCTTTTGTAAATGCATTGAATTGGATTAAAAAGACAAAGGGAAAATAACTTTTAGGTAATCTTTATTATTAGGCAGATTGGTCTATATTCTTATTGATTTTGGATTTTTCCTATTATCAAAAAGAGTCAGTATTACAATGTTATCAACTTTCACTTCAAAATAAATCGATGTTTGCTTCGAAAGTACACAGCGTTTTACATTTGATTTCAACTCACTATTTGAAAATATATCAGGATTTTTCGATATTAAGATCAATGTTTTATCAAGTAATTTATAAAAAGTCCGAATTTCCCTATGTGTCCATTTATTTGACAGATAGTCAATTATAGAATCTAAATTACTTATGGCTTCAACTGACCACTCAATCTTATAGCCACTTTTCATATTTTTTTCTTACCTCTGAATGTGGAGTCGTTCTTCCATTTTTCGAATCTTCTAATCCTCTTTCAATTGATTGGCGTTCTTCTTTCGAAATAGTATCCCACCAATCCAACTTTTTTGTTGATTGATCCTTCATCTTCTTCAATTGCAATAGGACTGAATTATCATCTAATCCTGCAATCCATTGAATAATATCCAACTTCTCTGCATGTGTATTCATTTGTAAATTATTTTAAGCAAATTTAAGTAAATAAAAATCATTTTTCAAAAATAAAACCGAAGTAAAATCTTATTAATATGCAGATTGCAGTATTCTGTTGACTTATAACCGGACATCAAATAGTAGTAAATAAAATCTTATTGAGTTCACTTTTCGAAAAATCAGTCCAATAAATCTTTAACGCCATCCCTGAATTTCTGTTGTAAGATCATTATTTTCAGTTAATCTGTCATTTTTGGAATCAAGTAACGATTGATCGATTCTCTTATTAAATTTCTCCAGTGTCATTGGCGAGAAGTCACCTACAATCATCCTTTCTTTTTCCTTCTCCAATAATTTTTCCAAACGAATAATGACATCCTCGCTCTGAATTTTAAGAAATTCTTGCACAAATGATATTTTTCGAGTCTGTAAATCCATCTTTATTTTTCTCAGTAACGTTCCAAATTCAAAGATACAAACATTTGATGAATGTTGTTATTCAAAATCAATATGGAATAGGTGGTCGCCACCCGGCCAGGATGCCCCATATTGAAAGATCTGTGTATCCATGGCAGTGGCCAAATTACCCCGCTGACCGTAAAAAGGACCAGGTAACACGAGGATAGAAGCATTTGTAAATGCGTTGAATTGGATTAAAAAACAAAAGAATACTGATTTTCATCAATTTCCCTTATCAAATTAATACGGTTAAAAGATTTATAGAAAACCTTTTAACCGTATTTTTTATTTCACCCAAAAATCAACAACAGTGACTTTATCAAGATAAGGTCCTAATATCTTTCCAAACTCTTTATGAGCCGGATGAATAAGATAAGCATCACGATCCTTGTCGGAAGTAAAAGTCAGGATAAAACAGTGTGTAAGACCCTGATTTAAACCTTCAGGACTTGAATTTGTGCCCCATTCGTAACTTTGGATACCACCGATTTTTTGAGGAAGTTTTGCAAACGCCTCCTCTACCAGCTTAATATTCGCCGGTGTGGCGCTTTCCTTAAACTTAAACATCACTACGTGGCGTAAGACTTTACCCGGATTTGCCGCCTGGGTATTTACAACTGACAGTAACATTGAGAACAAAAGCAAAATTGCAAAGGTTGATTTGATTTTCATAAATAAAAGATTTAATGATTTGATTTACAAATAATATCGAGTTAGAACCTGTTATTCCTCCGTATCCTCCAAAATATAATCTTCCCAAAAATTCAAAACAGCAGGACCAGTGAACAAATCATTATTATCCAATAATTTATCCGCAGGTTTCCAACCCTTCTGTGAAGACAATTCGAGATATTTCCGGGCTACCGCCTGATCTTTGACATCACATTCTCCTGATAAAATCAACAAGGCAAGCAGATAGGTGGCTACTTCATCCTGATCGTCCTGAACGAGCGAATCGAGGATTTCGTAGGCTTTCTGAAAATCAACAATACCATTTTCACCTCGTTTCAGGTAGGTGGCTTTATTGATTTTTGCAGCTGTGATACCTTCGTCAGCACTTTTTTCGAACCATGTCCATGCTGATGCCGGATCGCGTTCAGAGAATTTTTTAGAAACCAGCACAACACCTAAAAGATTGTAAGCCGGAGCATAACCGTTTTCCGCAGCAGCTTTGAGGTGAAGCACAGCATTGGTAAAATCCTGATAACCATGCGTTGTAAAGAGAATACGGCCAAGTTCGTAACGTGCTTCGTCGTCTCCGGCTTCAGCTGCTTTTTCGAAACTCGTGATAGCCTTGTCCACATTTTTCTGTACGCCATCGCCGTTTAAATACATATCGCCCAAATTCTTCCAGGCGTCGGTAAAACCATTCTCAGCCGACCGTGAATAATAGTTAAATGCCTCATTGACGTCTTTCCCGGTTCCTTCACCAAAATAGTACATGCCGGCAAGGTTGTATTGTGCCTGCGCGTAACCTGCTTCAGACGCCTTTTTAAAACACTCAAATGCTTTGGCAAAATCTTTCTCTCCCGTATCACCAAAATAGTACATCACGCCAAGGTTATAGGTTCCCAGATAGAAACCAGCCTCATCCGCTTTTGAGTACCATTTCACAGCTTCATATGGATTTGCGTCAGTACCTTTTCCCTGGTGATAGGCATTCCCAAGGTTATTCATTGCTTCTGCAACACCAAGTTCTGCAGCTATTTCGTACTGTTGAACAGCCATTCTCATATTCTGACTGATTCCTTTGCCAGATTCGTACATCACGCCAAGATTAAATGCAGCCTTGGGATAACCGGCACTTGCCGCTTTCTGATACCATTTGAATGCTTCGTCGGTATTCTGATCTTTTGTGATCCCATTTTCGTAATAAACACCCACCCTGAACATCGCGCCGGGAACGCCCAGTTCTGCAGCCTTTAAAAACCATTCGAAAGCTTTCTCCTTTTCGGACCAGTAAGCCAGACTTTTTTCATGTATAATTCCGACAAGGTAATTAGCCCTTGGATGTCCCGCTTCGGCAGCTCGTTTAAAATAGTCTGCCGCCGATTGGTTATCTTTCGTTGTCATCTCGCCTGCAAGAAGAATACCGGCATATTTAAATTGTGCTTCAATAATTCCTTTCTCCGCAGCTCGTCTGTAATAATCGACCGATATTTTATTGTTTGACTCTACTTCATCACCAATTTCATATTTTTGAGCGAGTCTGAACAAGGCTTCAGGGCTCTCTGTAGCTGCCGCTTTCTTTAGCCAATCGACACCTTCTGCATCCGATTTTTTTAAATATAAACCGGCAAGCGCATTCTGTGCATCGGCGCTTCCTTTGTCAGCGGCCCGCTGGTACCAATCAAATGCGCTGGTATCACCGGTTTCATCCAAAAGCCTGCCCATCAGGAAAATTGCTTCAACATAATCGGCATTGGCAGCCTGTTCAAGATACTCTTTCGCCTTAACAACGTCTTTTTCAGTACCAATTCCTTCAAAATACATTTTTCCAAGCGCGAGTGCAACTTCCGACGATATTGTTCCTTCCAGCTTTGTCAACCATGCAAATGCATCTGCTGCATCCTTTTCTGCACCCTTGCCTTCGTATAAAAACAGACCAGCCTTTTCAAAAGCAGGAACGTAATCACTTTTGGCAGCTTTTAAAGTCCATTCAAATGCTTTGGTCAGCTTAACCGGAACTGTTAAGCCCTGTTCGAAAATCTCACCAACTTTAAACATGGCAGGAGCATATCCGCCTTTTGCAGATTCGTACCAATTATCAACAGCTTCATTCAAATCTTTATAGCCACCATCGCCCGATTGCAATAACCGGCCAAAATTGTATTTTGCGATAATATCTCCTCTTTGCGCACCTCGTTCGTACCATTCCCATGCTTTATTCAGATCAACAGGAAGTCCGTTCCCGTTTTCGCGCATCTCACCAATAAAATTGCAGGCCCCGACACCACCTTCGCGGGCAGACTCCAGGAACCACTTTACCGACTCTTCAGGAGAGAGCGGCCGGTTGATTCCTTCGTAATACTTTTTACCAATAACGAACGATGCACCGGCAAGACCTTTCTCCATCTGTGCTTCGAATGTTATAATCGATTGATTGATATCTTTTTCATTTCGATAAATATCGAGAAATACCATTGCAGGTTTAAAACCGTCTTTAAGCGACGATTCGATTCTTTTTACACCTTTTTCTACTTTCCCTTTTTTCAACGATTCAATTCCATTGCGGAAAGCACGTGGTGCCGTTTCAATTATCTGACTCATTATACTTCATTCAAAATTGAGCCTAAAATTAGCTTTAATGAGTTATTTACAGGTATACTATTTGCAAAAATATTGTACAATTGTTGGTTTTCGTGGTAATAATCAAATACAATCACTGATCGAGTTCGTAAAAGAACTATTTTTACAACAAAATCTTCGCCTATGAAACCTTTGGAGATTATTGCAAAGTATTACAAACCAAGATCAAAAGCCTATAAGATCCTGGTCAGCCATTCCAATCTGGTGACGGAAAAGGCTTTGAGAATTGCGCAAAATCACAAAGAGTTACTTCCCGATCGTAAATTTATCGAGGAAGCATCTATGCTGCACGACATTGGCATCTTCAAAACGAACGCGCCCGATCTGTATTGTTTTGGTGAATATCCCTACCTCTGTCACGGCTACCTTGGTTGTGAAATATTGGTCGCAGAGGGTTACCCTGAGCATGGACTGGTTTGTGAAAGACATACGGGTGTCGGAATAACCATTGAGGAGATCATTGCAAATAAGCTTCCTTTGCCAGTACGCGATTATATGCCGGTTTCGGTTGAAGAGCAAATCATTTGTTTTGCAGATAAGTTTTTCTCAAAGAGCGGTGATATTTTTCGCGAGAAAGCGGTTGGCGATGTCAGAAAATCGATGCAAAAGTTTGGAAGTAAAAATGTTGCCCGTTTTAATGAATGGTGCGAAATTTTCCTGTAAATAAAAGTTTGTCGTAAATCACCCAACTTACAAGGGGAAAATAACATTTCAATTTTTGTTTCCGGTTGAGAGTGCAACTTCTTAGCCGTATTGAACCCGGTTTAACCCCTGGAAAACTTACGCCAATCTCGCCCAAACTAATACAGATTGTCCCTTTCCGGATACAACTAATGGTCGACCGAATTCAATTAGTGCCCGACCGAATCCAATTCTTTTACGACCGAACCCAACTAGTGCCCGACCGAATCCAATTCTTTTACGACCGAATTCAATTATTATACGACCGAATCCAATTAGTTTACGACCGAATTCAACTAGTAGTCGACCGAATCCAATTAGTTTACGACCGAATTCAACTTGTGGCCTTCCGAATTCAAATATTTTACGTCCGAACCCAACTTGTGCCCGAAAAAATACAAATTATTGACGAATGAAGTGAAAAATGGGATGAATTTAGATGATCGACCCTTCAATTAATAATTGCCATTGTCATAGGAACTCTGTCGCTTGCTCAGTTTTAAATCCTGCAGTAAAGTAGAGGTTGCCCTGATTGTAAAACTGTAACTCTGGCGATAACCGAAGGGGACCAGGTTTAACGACATCTGCATACAATGCAAATCCCGGAAAATATTGAATTGGGTAAATGTAATCTGAAGTTTCTGAACATCAAGACCTGACGAGAATCCAATCTTCCATTGTTTTGTCATGCTTACATTGCCATTGAAATCAACGGTCTGGGTGATCTGTGATGATCTGGTGGGATCAGGTTTACTATACCTGAAACTGTAATTTAAAGAAAGATCCCATGGAACACTAAAGTCGGCATATTCGGGGATATCTCCGGTACGCTGTCTGAGTATTTTCTGATCTAACTCTGTTTTCTGTTCGGGCGTTAATTTTTCCTCCTCTTTCGCCTTTTCTTTGCCTTCTTTTGATTTAAACGAGAGTCCGAATGACATATTTGCGCTGGTTAGTCGTGCCAGTTGTCCTGTCTCCGAAAATTGGTACTTGTTAATAAGGTGTCCGTTTTTCATCGCGTAAGGATCAAGGATTGCACCAAAATTGAGATCAACTCCTGCCACCTTTGTGCGTGCAGAAATCGTAATATTTGAAAGATTTAATGAATCTGCAGCAAGATTATAAGATCCGCCAATCGATAACTGATCAAGAAGTTTAACCTTTGTGTATGCTTCTTTGGAAGTTGTATCCTTTGTATTTACCTTCTTCATTTCTAAAGTGTTGTTCAAGCTAAACCCGATTGAACCCGATTTACCGGCCCCGGCGGTTCCAAATATCGCACCTTCATGATAAGGATATCGCAAAATAACCGGCATCCCTTTTTCATCGATATAATCGACAACAGTTCCGTACATTCCAAAGTTCGGATTACTAAAATCGGGCCGAAGGCTAAAGCTAACGCTGGGCGTCATCATGTGTCGGATCCCTTTAATATTTGATTTTGGATTCAATGGCAAAAAAGTTCCATAAATCTTCGTTGAAGCACCCACACTAACTGAATAGTCGTAATCACGCGTAAATCCGTAAAGGGTATCTGTAATCTCTACCTGTTTGGTTGTGGGGTTAAATTTCTTTCGGATTTGCTGTGTGTACCATCGCTCGTTGTAGTTAACAGAAGGACTTATTGTAATATATTTCAACGCCTTAAAAGAGGTACTGACCGGAATGCTATGCTTAATACCATTCTGCCAGTCTTTCGTAAGAGATGAATTCATTAATTTATTCTCCTTCGTATTGATCGTATTTTGCATATCCATCGAATAGCTTAAACCAATCTTCTCGTACCATTTCTCCTTGCCAATGCGGGACTTCGATTTGAAGGGATAAATCCTCGACATATTGAATGTCAACTGAGGGAGTGTCAGACTAATTGTTGTGTCCCGACTGTTTTGAGAATGCCGCAAATTCGCCGAAAGGTTGAAAGGTGAATTTTCCCAGCGTTTTGAATATGAGATGCTTGATTGTTTTGTATTTGTAAGGTAATTTTCTGTTGTATAAGAGTTGTTTTGGTCGAATGAACTTGTAGAGAAGTTTACACTCGCGCTAAAAGTCTGACTTGGACTCGATTTTGAATCCATGGAGTGGCTCCAGGTAATGGCAAAATCATTTTGCGTTTTATAATCCGGCAATCCCTTGTCTCCGAATACATTTTTGTAATACTGCATATCAAAAGCCCCGCTAAACTTATATCGGAGCCGGTAATTGGTATGGAGTTTAATTCCTCTTGATCCTTTTGAGTAGAGATCGCCTTTCACAGATGCATCGAAGTAATCGTTTGCAGCCCAATAATATCCTAAATCTCTTAAGAAAATTCCCCGATTGATTTCATCTCCATAAGAAGGCATCAATAAACCTGAAGAGTATTTGGGCGAATTTGGGAAAAACCCGAAAGGGACAAATACGAAGTAAATCGGAAGATCTTCAACTACAAGATATGCCGGTCCGGTTACAATTTTTTTATTGGATAATACCTTCGCTTTGGTCATTTCAAGGTAGAAATGTGGATGTTCGGCATCGCAGGTGGTATACTTGCCATTTCGGAGGCAGTAAGTTGAATCGTTGATAAGTTTGGTTCTTGCGCTATGAACAAATCCTCCCTCCTGTTCGGTCACAACTCCGCTTACAATTCCCTTCTTAGTTTTGAAATTATACCTGATTTGATCGGCCTCAAACTCCTGTTCACCCTGTTTGAACACCGGTTTACCCGCAATTGCACTGGTTGAATCCGGCTTTCCGACGGCATATACAAGGTTGCTATCCATATTCAATTCGATATAGGCCGCTTTCAAATCAATGTCTTTATATTTCACCTGGGCATTCTTCGACATGATGACCTTACTCGTACCTATGAAGGTAATATCGCCCTCCGCAGTGTATTCTATTTCAGCATCGAAGCCATTTGTTTCTTCCGAAACAGTTGAGTCAGAAACCAGGGAGTCATTTTTCGAAATACGAAGACTGTCCGGAATTGCCGAAGAAAGTTTGTTTACACGCTCCTGTTTTGGTAGGCGCTGTTTTTCAGGAGACATAGTCTTTTTATTTTCAAGCGTTTGCCCAAAAATAGTTCCCAAGAACAGAAACAGGATTACCCCAAGGGAAGATAAAAATCGCAACTTGCTCAAAATTTTTCCTAATCAAGTTAAATCTAACATAAATGCCACTAATTGCACAGGGCAAAAGTAAAAAATCCATTTAGAGAAACTTACACCCTGAAAAAATAATTTAATCTTCTATTTTTGTATAATATATTCAGCGATGATTTTGTTAAAAAAACAGGTCTGCAATATTTATCCGAGCAGCTTCATTTCAGTGCTGCCGATGCTTAAAAGTTATTTGACGAACGATTCCATCATCAGGACAATTCAGATATAAAGCCAATGAAAAAGTTGTACATATATAAAGGTTGTGATTCAATTCACTTTTTACATTTACTCCTACTAATTATTGTTTCGTTAGTTATTAGCCCATTAAATGCCAGGAACAAGGCACCTAAAGGCCTCGAAACAGTTGTAATTGATGCCGGCCATGGCGGCAAGGATCCCGGAGCGGTGGTAGGAAAAGCCCGTGAAAAAGATATTGTCCTCGAAATCGCATTGAGACTCGGAAATTATATAAAAGAGAACTTACCTGATGTACGGGTCATATTCACCAGAAGTACGGATGTATTTGTCCCACTTTTCGAACGATCTGTCATTGCGAATAAGAACAATGCAGACCTTTTCATTTCGATCCATGCCAACTATTGCTCTACTCCGTCTATTAAAGGAACAGAAACCTACGTCTTAGGGCTTCACCGCACCGAAGACAACCTCAATGTGGCAAAGAAAGAAAACAGTGTTATTTTGCTCGAGAAAGATTACACGACACGTTACGAAGGTTTCGATCCTAATTTATCCGAGTCGTACATCATGTTTGAATTGATCCAGAATACCCATATTGATCAAAGTGTTGCATTTGCCGGGATTCTGCAGGATTCATTCCGCCAACATGCCCAAAGAGCCAGCCGCGATGTAAGGCAGGCGGGCTTTCTGGTATTACGCGAAACCGCAATGCCTGGAGTTCTGATTGAAACTGGTTACCTGAGTAATCAATCCGAAGCAAATTATCTGATGACCAGTGAAGGAAGAGAGACCCTGGCTTTTTCAATCTTTAACTCCTTTAAAGAGTACAAAGAAAAATATGAATCGCGATTGAACCTATCGTCGGCAAATACTAAAAAGGAACAAAATAATATAAGCGATACTACCCCCGTCAGCCATCCTGTTGCTGAAATAAAAAATGAAACCCGCAACCACCAAAGGGAAATAAAGGAAAACAAAAGTCAAAATACGACGAAAGAAGTGGTTAAGCAACAAACAAAGAAATCAGACCAAATCACTTTTGCAATTCAACTTGCTGCCAATCCGATGAGAATTCCACTCACTTCTAAAACATTTAAAGGGATCGAAAACATAACAGAAATCAAAATAGCCGGTTATTATAAATATTATTGCCTTGAAACAATGCATCTTGCGAAAGCAAAACAAAACCTTTCGGCTATCAGGCCTAAAGTACCCGATGCCTTTATCGTCGCATTCAAGAATGGTGAGCCAATTCCGATGAAAGAGGCATTAAAAGCCGGACAATAAGGTCCCTCTTTTTTTAAACCATAATCCTTAGTATTTTAGCAAATAAAATGACCTGATATGAAGCTCACAAAAACATCAAAAATCGGAATTTTGGTTGTTATCTGTCTCACCCTGTTAATATGGGGTATAAACTTTCTCAAAGGAAGGGACATATTCAGGACAGAAAAGGTTTTTTATGCCCGCTACAAAAATGTTGGCGGACTTACAGCCACCACAATAGTAACATTGAACGGATTGAAAGTCGGTTATGTCAGAGAAATTTATTTTGCCGAGGATTTA
This sequence comes from Mariniphaga sp., assembly GCA_025355585.1. GTDB lineage: Bacteria > Bacteroidota > Bacteroidia > Bacteroidales > Prolixibacteraceae > JAAFHB01. The sequence goes on from JANXZJ010000079.1 coordinate 90,691, forward strand.
TCCGGAGATTTAATTGTGAAGATTGCCATTCATAATGACTTTCCATTACCAAAAGGTACTGCAGCTGAAATAGCCAGCAGCGATTTGCTTGGATCGAAGGTCGTAAAACTTAATTTAGGTAAATCGGACATGCTCTTACACGCAAATGACACGATGGCCACTAAGATGGAAGCGGATATTATGCAACAGGTTAATGAGCAAATTGCTCCCCTTAAAGCAAAGGCAGAAAGGATGATTGAAAATCTTGATTCCATTGTTACTGCCGTTTCAAAAATTCTTAGCAGCGATTCGCAGCACAACATTTCAGAAAGCATCCGGCAGATCAACCTTACCATGACGAATCTCGAAAAGATCTCAGGTAATTTGAATGATGTGGTTATCGACCAAAAGAAAAATCTTGCATCAACGATCACCAATTTAAGCGAAGTATCGGGAAATTTGAAAACCAATTCCGGAAAGCTTGGCCATATCATGGACAATTTCTCCTCATTCAGTGATTCACTTTCAAAATTGGAGTTGAATAACACACTCAACCATATGCATGGCTCAATCTCGAATCTTCAGACGATCATAAGTAAAATTGATACTACAAACGGGACACTTGGCCTTTTGGTCAATGATCCAAGATTGTATCAAAGTCTTAACAGTACAAGCGAAAGTCTAAACCGTTTGTTGGTCGATTTTCGCCTTAACCCGAAGAAATATATCCATTTCTCTGCCATCGATATGGGCAGGGAAGTATATATTTCGCCGTCTTCAGACAAGCAAGCATCTGATAATATTACATATAGAGTCCAAATATTCTCTTCATTGAATCCAGTGAGCCTTACATCCCCTTTGTTTAAAGGGATTGAAGAGGTTTCTGAAATAAAATCCGGCAACACGTATTACTATGTTTCCCCGCCGGAATCGTCTTATGATAAAGTTATATTAATTCTAAATAAGATCCAAAGTGCTTTTCCTGAGGCATTTTTAAAGTCGTACAAAAACGGGAAAGAAATAAGTTTAAAAAATGCGCTAAAAACAAACAAAAAATAGTTTTTTTCGTATCGATTTTTATTTACTTTTAGGCCTCTCGAAGGAGAAACATTATCGGTTTCCGATATCCATTCTTAAGTATTAAATTCATCTAAATTTTGTCAGAAATTGTTTTCTACAATACTCAATGAATCAAATGCTTGCAAATAATTGAATCTTAACTTATTATAAATGAGGCAATTGTATTTTTTATAAAAATCTTAACTCCTCAATAAACTGGAAATTAAAATCATAGAAAAATGCAACTTTTCAAGCAATTTTTTTCCGACTAAATTATTCCAATCTTTGCGACTGAATAATTTAAAACGAAGTTCAATATTACATGAGCCTACATCCTAAATGAATAGAGACCACAATAATATCTGGGAGAATTGCCTGAGGATTATTAAAGACAATGTGCCTTTTATAAGCTACAGAACCTGGTTTGAACCGATTGTTCCCATTAAACTGGACAACGATATTCTTACTATTCAGGTTCCAAGTCCGTTTTTTTACGAGTACCTTGAAGAACAATATATTGATATCCTCAGGAAGACCTTAAGAAAAGAACTTGGTGCAGGTGCCAAACTTGAATATAGTGTTGTCGTTGATAACAATCTCAATGCCAATAACAAACCTTATACGGTAAAACTACCTACCAATCAGAACAACAATCTGAAAAACAGACCGGTTGCAGCATCATCCTTTCATGATGACAGTGCAATCAAAAACCCGTTTGTAATACCAGGTATTCAAAAACTGAATATTGATCCGCAGCTTAAACAGGACAATACCTTCGATAATTTCATTGAAGGCGAATGTAACCGACTTGCCCGCAGCGCGAGTTATGCAGTTGCTCAAAAGCCGGGTGGAACAGCTTTTAACCCTTTGATGCTTTATGGAAATTCGGGGCTGGGAAAAACCCACCTTGCTCAGGCAATAGGAATTGAGGTTAAAGAACGATTTCCTGAAAAAATTGTGTTGTATGTAAATGCAAACAAATTTCAAACCCAGTTTTCAGAAGCCACTCGTAACAATAACCGGAATGATTTCCTTCATTTCTATCAGATGATTGATGTTCTGATTATTGATGATGTTCAGGAATTTGCCGGAAAAGAGAAAACGCAGGAAACATTCTTTCATATTTTCAATCACTTACATCAAACCGGAAAGCAACTTATCCTGACTTCCGACAAGCCCCCTATCGAACTGAAAGGGCTCGAACAAAGATTGCTTTCCAGATTTAAATGGGGACTTACTGCCGATTTGCAAATACCAGACTTCGAAACGCGGATGAATATTCTTCGCAAGAAAATTTACAAAGACGGGATTGAAATTCCAGAAGAGGTCCTTGAATACATTGCTTCGCACATTAACAGTAATGTTCGCGAACTTGAAGGCGCGCTGATTTCGCTTCTTGCCCAGGCTACCCTGAATAAGAAAGAGATTAACATCGATCTTGCTATTAAAATGATCAATAAGCTGGTGAAGTGTTCAGTACGTGAAATTACAATCGATTATATTACAAAAACCGTTTGTGATTATTTCAATTTACCTGTTGATTCTCTGGGAGTTAAAACGCGTAAACGAGAAACCGTACAAGCCCGGCAAATTGCAATGTATTTTTCGAAAAGTATGACGAAATCATCGCTTGCTGCCATTGGTTCGCAAATTGGGGGAAAAGATCATGCCACGGTACTGCATGCATGCCGGACCGTAGCTAATCTAAAAGATACCGATAAAAACTTTAAGGTATACCTTGATGAAATTGAAAACAGGCTAAAATACTAATTCAAAATACGTTGAAGGCAGGCCAAATGGTCTGTTTTTTTTTGATTATAATTCTCGGTTCATTCTGATTATGATCTTGCAGAAAAACATCCTCATCTTCGATGGAATACACGGACACCTATAAAACGATCGGAGTACCTTCGGAAGGACTCTACAAAGAGAAAGGAAGCAAATTTATTGCTTATGCCTTTCCGGTGTCGAACGAACAACAGATAAAGGAGATCACTGCAAGATTAAAAAAAGAACACCACAGCGCACGGCATCATTGTTTTGCATGGCGATTAGGACCCGATCATCAACTTTTCAGGGTCAACGACGATGGCGAACCTTCAGGAACGGCAGGGCGACCGATATTCGGTCAAATTCAGCAACAGGAATTAACAGACATTTTGGTTGTAGTCGTTCGGTATTTCGGAGGAATTCTTTTGGGAACCAGTGGATTGACGAATGCCTATAAACTGGCAGCTTCCGATGTGCTTGCAAATGCCTCCATTGTTGAAAAGATTGTCGAAACAGCAATCGTGGTAAATTTCGAATATCTTGCCATGAACGACTTTATGACGTTGCTGAAGGAGTTCCAACTCGAAATGCAGGAAAGTCATTTTGATCTTTCATGCCGGGCTAAAATATTGGTCAGAAAACAATTAACTGAAATTATTATGGAAAAGCTTGGCAAAATTGACAAACTAAGTGCTTCATTAATTGTGGATAACTTATAAAAAGTTCCCGTTGATTAAGACCTAAATTTTATATTTTTGTAAACAATTTGATGCTCAAAAAAAATGGAGAACAATTACGCGGAAATTAAAATACCCATGAATCTCAAATTTATAAAGCGTCAACGCTTTGACCGGCAGATTTGCTCTTATCATTCAATCAATATTCAATTTACGTTACCGTTTTCATCCGAAACCAACAACGCTGTTCATCCGGCTACTGTTGGTTTTTCTTTTTACTGGCTGAAGTAATAACCACAAAATCATAAACTTATGAGTGCAAAAAGCTTAATATCAATTACCGATTTCTCAAAAGAAGAGTACCTGAAGATTATGCATCTTGCAGAAGATTTTGAGGCAAATCCAAATCAAAAGCTTCTTCAGGGAAAAGTTATTGCAACACTTTTCTTTGAACCATCGACACGAACAAGGTTAAGTTTCGAAACGGCCATCAACCGTTTGGGCGGAAAGATTATCGGTTTCTCGGACTCATCCTCGTCAAGTGTATCGAAAGGCGAAACATTGCATGATACGATCAGAATGGTGAGCAATTATGCCGATATGATCATTATGCGACACCCGTTGGAAGGAAGTGCGCGATATGCTTCGGAAGTATCTAGCGTTCCTGTGATCAATGCAGGTGATGGTGCAAACCAACATCCGTCACAAACCTTGCTTGACATGTATTCGATCACCAAAACTCAGGGCAGTCTCGATAACATTAACCTGTTTCTGGTGGGTGATTTAAAATATGGCCGCACTGTACACAGCCTGTTGATGGCCATGCTGCAGTTTAAAGATCCGATTTTCAATTTCATCGCTCCCCCGGAACTTGCAATGCCAAATGAGTATAAAATACTGCTAACTTCCAAAGGAATCAAGTATTTCGAGCACACCGAGTTTACTGATATCATCAACGCCGCGGACATCATTTATATGACGCGCGTTCAGAAAGAAAGGTTCATTGATCCGGTTGAATATGAGAAAGTTAAAAACGTCTATATTCTCAGAGATGCAATGCTCAGTAATACAAAGGAGAATATGAGAATACTTCATCCCCTTCCGCGAATCAATGAGATACACACCGATGTCGATAGTAACCCGAAAGCTTATTACTTCACACAGGCAAAAAACGGGGTTTACACGCGTATGGCCATTATCGCACATTTATTGAACCTTAAATAATTCTTTAAAATATTTGCCATGGAAAAACATCTGAAAGTAAGTGCAATAAAAGATGGCACTGTCATTGATCATATCCCCACAAAAGCGCTTTTTAAGGTAATTAAAATTCTCAAACTTGAAGAGTGCAGCCAAATGGTTACTTTTGGTAATAACCTCGACAGCAAGGCAATGGGTGCAAAAGCAATTATTAAAATCGCCAACCGGTTTTTTGCTGACGAAGAAGTGAATAAAATTGCATTAGTGGCACCTCACGCAAAACTAAATACGATTCGTGACTACAACGTGATCGAAAAACGTGTTGTTGAAACCCCCGGGGAAATCAGAGGAATTGTCAGATGCTTCAATCCTAGCTGTATAACCAATGCCGAAAATATTACAACCCGTTTCGAAGTGCTTTCCGACAAACCAATTGCAATGAAATGTTTTTATTGCGAAAAAATAACGAATGAAAACGAAATGGTTTTCTTCTAAAATTCGAAAACAACTTAATGTAGGGCAAGATGAAAACTGAACTTAAACAACTACTTCTGGAAATTGACAGCTTCGTTTCGTCAGGAACAACCAGGAGTGAGATTTTACTGAATACATGCAAACTACTAAAAGACAATGTATATCACTATGATTGGGTTGGATTCTATCTGCTTGATGAGCAGAATTCAAATCTGATTCTGGAGGTGTACGACGGAAAAACCACCGAACATACTATGATTCCGGTTGGAAAAGGAGTATGTGGACAAGTTGCTGAGAGTAAAAAACTTAAAGTTGTTCAGGACGTGAGCCAGGAAGGTAACTATATCGCCTGCAGCCTGGATGTACAAAGCGAAATAGTGGTGCCAATTTTGAAGGGAGATAAATTTGTAGCCGAAATCGACATTGATTCCCACTCCCCTTCCCCATTTACCGTTGACGACGAAATATTTTTGACTTCGGTATGCCAGAAACTTTCGGTATTATTTTGAACAAAGTATTGTAGTTCAAAAAAGCTGGATAACTCCAGCTTTTTTTGATTATCGGATTCTGTCAATTGACCTCACAAGTAATTCATCCTTCGATATGGCCCTGATGGCCAGATAAATTAATATTGCAGCTATTACAGGAAAAACGAGATAAATGGTAAGTGAATAGACCCCCATTAATAATTTAGCACCCGACCAAACATAGTAAAAGATTAATCCGCCAAGACCAAGCAGTATAAAAATATTAATCGTTGAAATCCTCATTTGGAGAACTCTGTTTTTATACAGAAAAATAGTCACCAAAATAAGTATCAGGCTCATAGCCCATAACAAAACTAACGGCAGACTACTGTAAATAATTTCAGATTTTTGAACTCCTTCAAGATAAATTCCTTTAATATCAAAACGATAAATACTTCCCTCTTTCCCGGCAATTTCTGCAAACGGAACATAGAAAAGGGCACCGATTAGGATTTCTGCAATCAGCAAATAAACTGTTTGAATTCTCTGTATCATTATTTTATAATTTTCTACAAAAATATCAATTATGAGTTAAAAACCATGTGTAACTAATCGAACTTTGAAGTCCTTTTTCATCTTAAAACCGGCAATACGTCCAAACGGCATCAGCAAAACAGCTTCTACCAACATTCAAGAACAATTATTTTAAACTGATTTTGCTTATGTCCATATTTTTGAATAGTTTTGGTTAAAACTAGTTTATAAAATAATGACAAATAAAATAGCACCATCTGAATTGATTTTGAATGCTGACGGCTCCATCTTTCATTTACATCTTAAACCGGGTCAAATTGCCACTGATGTAATCCTGGTCGGTGACCCGGGCAGAGTTGAAATGATTGCAGATTTTTTTGACGAGATTGAGGTAAAAGCCCAGAACAGAGAATTTGTCACCGTTACAGGACGTTACAAGGGAAAAAGAATTACAGTGCTCTCTACGGGTATCGGAACCGATAACATTGATATTGTGATCAATGAACTTGATGCGTTGGTGAACATCGATCTCGGGACACGTGAGATCAAAGCAGATAAAACAAGTTTGAACCTGATCAGAATCGGTACTTCAGGCGCATTGCAGGGGGATATACCGGTTGATGCGTTTCTGGTATCACGCAAAGCTGTTGGGTTCGACGGTTTGATGAACTTCTACGCCAGGCGCGAAGAAATTGCTGACATTGCATTTGAAAATACTTTTAAGAGTTATACAAACTGGAATCCATTGCTGGCTTCACCATATGTTGTTGACTGCAATGAAGACCTTTACAACAAAATTACAGATGGTGATTTTATCCCCGGAATTACAATCTCGGCCCCAGGATTTTACGGCCCCCAGGGAAGGGAATTGCGTTTGAATATAATAGACCGGCAAATTAATGACAAGATTGAAGCATTCCGCTTTAATGAGATGAAAATCACGAATTACGAAATGGAGTGTTCTGCAATATATGGTCTTAGCAAATTACTGGGACATCAGGCACTTACAGTTTGTATTATCATCGCAAACCGTATCAGCCGAGATGCGAGCAGTGACTATAAACCGGTGATGAAAAGACTTGTAATTAAGATCCTCGATAAGTTGACCCAATAGAAGAGTATGGATGAAATTGTAAATATTGATACACTACTTGCATTGATTGACGATCGCGACGAAGAAGTTTTCTTTGCCGTAAGGGACAAATTATTCGAATCCGGACCTGCGATATTACCTGTTCTGGAGTATGCATTGAGCAATTCAGAAAATTTGCTGCAACACGATCGCCTTGAACTGATTATTAGTCAACTTAAACTATCAAGACTGGTCGAGAAAACAGCACAATGGGCCATTTCGGAAAATAAAACACTTTTGGACGGATGGATTTTGGCAAACACAATACACTATCCAACAATCGCTCCCGAAAAGATTGATGTCCTTATTCAAAAAATTGTCCGCGATACCTGGATTGAATTTAACGATGCCCTGACTTCACTCGAAAAAGTGTCGATCATCAACCACGTTTTTTTCGAATTATACCATTTTGAGCTAAATACACCCGATATTTATGCTCCCGAGAACTGTCTTATAAATAACCTGCTGGTTTCACGAAGGGGAAATCTTATCTCACTTTCTACTTTATATTGCATTCTTGCTCAAAAATTAAATCTTCCGATCCATCCGGTTGGGATTGGTCAATACCTGATCATGGGTTATTACGAACCCCAGATTTCGAAAGAAGTTTACGGTGAAAATGCCGATCCCTACCTGTTTTATATCAATATGGAGCATAAAGGCGCCATCATCGGTGCAAAGGAGTTAGAGTATTTTGTGCATGAGAATAAAGAAAGCCTCGAAAATGCAACTCCCCTGAGTGCAGAAACCCTGATTAAAAAGCTGCTTGTTTCGCTCAAACAATGTTACAAATCAGTAGGAGATGATGAAAAAGCGGAGTTGACAGAGAAATTACTCGAAATACTTCGAAAGTTTTAATATGAAAAATGGGGCTTTCGGCCCCATCTTTCATATTACATCAGAATCAAATTTTCTATTTTGCATAGCTCACAGCCCGTGTTTCACGGATAACTGTGATTTTCACCTGACCAGGATAAGTCATTTCATCCTGAATTTTCTTCGCGATATCATACGAAAGATTTTCGGCTTCTATGTCCGTCATCTTATCACTTCCAACAATCACCCGAAGTTCGCGCCCTGCCTGAATTGCATATGTTTTAGTCACGCCAGGATACGAAAGCGCCATGTTTTCGAGGTCATTTAACCGTTTGATGTACGATTCAACGGCTTCACGGCGGGCACCGGGACGGGCACCTGAAATAGCGTCACAAGCCTGTACGATCGGTGCAAGTAAGCTATCCATCTCAACTTCATCGTGATGAGATCCGATAGCATTGCAGATATCGGGTTTTTCCTTGAACTTTTCAGCCAATTTCATCCCCAAAATCGCATGTGGTAATTCGGGCTCATCATCCGGAACTTTACCAATATCGTGCAGTAATCCGGCACGTTTGGCACGTTTAGGATTGAGTCCCAACTCTGCAGCCATGATGGCACACAAGTTGGCAGTCTCACGCGAATGCTGTAATAAATTTTGGCCGTACGATGAGCGGTATTTCATTTTACCGATCAGGCGGATCAATTCAGGATGTAATCCATGAACGCCAAGATCAATCGTTGTACGTTTACCGGTTTCTATAATCTCCTCCTCGACTTGTTTCTTTACTTTATTCACAACCTCTTCAATGCGGGCCGGATGGATACGCCCGTCCGTAACAAGCTGATGTAAAGCCAGCCGGGCAATTTCGCGCCTTACCGGGTCAAAAGCCGAGAGCACAATCGCTTCGGGGGTGTCATCAACAATAATTTCAACTCCTGTCGCAGCTTCGAGGGCACGAATATTTCGTCCTTCGCGTCCGATGATCCTGCCTTTGATTTCGTCACTCTCGATATGAAAAACAGTAACAGAGTTTTCGATCGCCGTTTCGGAAGCAACACGCTGAATCGATTTGACAATGATCTTTTTAGCCTCTTTGTTGGCCGTCATCTTAGCTTCATCCATAATCTCCTGAATGAATGACATTGCTTCCGTTTTAGCCTCATTTTTCAATGAGTCAATAAGCTGTGATTTTGCCTCGTCTGCTGAGATACCTGATAAAGCCTCGAGTTGTTGTACCTGTTGTTTATGCAGTTTCTGCATCTCCTCTTCTCTTTGTTCAACTAATTCAAGCTGAACATTCAGGTTTTCGCGAATCGAATCAATTTCCCGCTCCGAATTTTCAAAATCTTTAATACTGCGCTGCAGCTCTTCTTTCCGTTGAAGATAAATGGTCTCTTTCTGCTTTAATTTGTTTTCTGTACTCGAAATCCTAAGATTCCGCTCATTAATGTAAGTTTCATGCTCCGATTTAAGTTGCATAAACTTCTCCTTCGCCTGAAGCATCTTTTTCTCTTTCAGTACTTCAGCCTGTACCTCTGCATCGGCAAGCAATTTTTCCTTTTTCTTCGTCAGCATCATATCCCACAGAAAATAGGCGGCGGTACCTCCTATCAACAGTGTAAGAATGCCAGTGATAATTATGTCCATTAGTAAAATACAATTAAAGGTTTAACAAAAAAATACCGCAAATTCAAATTACCCGATAAGCAGTAAAACTGCTCATCCTGAATAATTGAAAAATGCGGGTCTATTTAGAATTTAAAAACTAATTCTCCTTTTCAAGAAACTCTGCCAGAAAATCATTCATCACTTCCAATTCATCGACCAATGGCGAAATATCAATACGCTTTTCGGTATCAAACTTCTGAATTACAAACTGGAGTGTCGCCATAGCAAGACAATCCTGCAAGTCTTTCGAAGCATACTTTTGCTTATATTGAACCACCTTTTCGTTGATAATTTTCGCTGCCTTACGAATACCCTCCTCCTCATTGCGATCAATCCTCAAAGGATACATACGGTCGGCTATATTGATATTTATCGAAAGTTTATCATCCATAGCATGTTGTATTACTTATTCAACAGAGCAATACATTTGTCTATTTCCCGCACTATTCTGTTTATCTTTATTTTTGCTTCATGTGGATCTTCATCCGCACCAAGCAACGATTTTGCAAACTTTAGATCTTCCTGCTTTTTAGCCAGCTCCTCATTCTGTAAATTGAGTAACCGGATCTGCTCTCTCATTTGCGATTGTTCTTCGATTAACTGTTGCTTCTCCCTTTTCATCCGTAAGTTAAGATTGATCAGTTTATCGAGCTTACCTTTAAATTCCCGCAATAAAACAGTTTCACGCTCCGTCATACCTATCGTTTACTGAGACAAAGTTAATATTTTAATCATATTGCGAAAATATCTTAATCAATTAATTGCTTCGAAACGCTTTTAAAAGTTTATTAATTTAGCCATTTCTTTGAAAATTGTCAAAAATGAGAGTTGTTTTATTGATTTTAGTACTGTTTGTTGGTTTTTCTTCTGTGCCTTATGCTCAAAACATCCCTGTTAATGATTCATTTACAAGCCCTCTAAATCCTCCGTTCTTTTTCTCCGGGGATTTTGGCGAATTAAGGACTTCTCATTTTCATTCTGGCCTTGATTACCGTACGCAGGGGCGAACCGGACTGCCTGTGTATGCTGTTAAGGACGGATATATTTCCAGAATCGGTATCTCTCCTACTGGTTATGGTAACGCGCTATATATGAACCACCCTGACGGAACTTCATCAGTTTACGGCCATCTCGAGAGGTTTCAACCCCAACTGCAGGAATACGTTAAAGACAAACAATATGATCGTGAGAGTTTTCAGCTGAATATCACCCTTGCTTCTGGCGAATTTCACTTTAAAAAAGGTGAGATCATCGCATGGTCAGGTAATAGCGGAAGCTCAGGTGGTCCGCATCTTCATTTTGAAATCAGGAATACAAAATCTGAAAGAGCTTATAATCCATTGTTCTACAAATTAGGAATTAAGGACAACAGCGCACCCAAAATAACCGCCTTGTACGTTTACCCGTTGACGGCAAACAGTAACGTGGGTCAGGACCGGAGCAAAAAAAGGTTTGAAACGATACCTGTGCCAGGTGGATACCGCTTAAAACTAAATCTCCCCATTGGCCTTTTCGGCAAAATAGGTTATGGAATTCAGGCCGATGATGATTTCAACGGGGTTGGATTAAAAATTGGCATCTATTCCGCTGCTCTGTTTTGCGACGGCCGGCAGGTTTTCGGCTTTAAAATGAATAATTTTTCATTCGACGATACACGGTATGCCAATTCACAAGCCGATTTCGAAGAGTATCAAAAATCGCATCACTGGATTCAACGATTATATAAGCAACCTGGAAATCGCCTCGATATTTATGATCCGGAGGACAAAAGCGGAGTTCTAAACCTTGATGACGGGAAAGGGCATGAATATGAGATCGTTGTGTCAGACGCATTTAAAAATAAAACCAGCCTGAAGTTTCATACCACGAGTAAAAAATCATCGTTGCCTGCTAAAAATCAATCTTCCGGTAAACTTTTTCAATATAATCAATCCAACGAATTTGAAAATGACAAAATCCGGATCGATATGCCTGCAGGTGCACTGTATGATAACCTTGACTTCGTCTGGAAATCGTCACCTAAGCCTTCGGGCTGTTATTCAGAATTACACCAGGTAAGTTCAAAGTTTATCCCATTACAGAAACCCTACACACTTTCTATAAAATGTGACTGGATTCCTGATAACTTAAGAAATAAGGCTTTAATTGTATTGGTTGACCCGGCATCGGGACAGAAATCGGCGGTTGGCGGCGAATATTCGGGCGGATGGGTAACTGCGAAAACAAATCTTCTGGGAAGTTTTGCTATCGCAATTGACAAAACACCTCCTTCGATTACAGCATTAAGTATTAAGGATAAAAAAACGCTTACAAATCCTTCAAAAATACAGTTCAAAATTACAGACGATCTTTCGGGAATAAAAACTTATCGCGGTGAAATTGACGGCAATTGGGTGCTCTACGAATATGATGCAAAATCAAAATTGCTTACCTACACTTTCGACAAAAGCAGGATGGCTTTCGGAAAATCGCATCTGGTTAGACTGATGGTAACCGACAACCAGGGAAACAGTAATGAATATAAAGCAGTTATATACAAATGAGAACATTAGCGCTTGGCATCATGTCGGGGACATCGCTTGACGGAATCGACATCGCATTATGCCGTTTTACACAGACTGACGACAAATGGACCTACGAAATAGTGGAGGCAGAAACAATTGCCTATCCATCCGTGTGGCTCGAAAAGTTAAAGGAAGCCCCTAACCTGAAGGCTGAGGAGTTTTTGATGCTGAACGATGAATATGGTTGTTATACTGGTAAACTGATTAATGAATTTCTTAAGGGAAAAGAGTCGCCACAGCTGATTGCCTCCCATGGCCATACGATATTCCACCAACCCGGGAAAAAGTTCACCTATCAGTTAGGAAACGGTGCTTCAATTGCTGCTTCAACCCAAATTACAACGGTTAGCGATTTCAGAAGTTTCGATGTTGCACTTGGTGGTCAAGGGGCACCGCTTGTTCCAATTGGTGATCAGCTGCTCTTCGCCGAATTCAACTATTGCCTGAACATAGGCGGGTTTGCCAATATTTCGTTTGACCAGAATGGTACCCGAATCGCATTTGATGTTTGTCCGACCAACATAGTTTTGAATGAATTGGCACTTCAGAAAGGATTTGCATTCGATAAGGATGGTGGTTTGGGGGCTGCTGGAAAAATAAGCGAAACATTGCTTCATGAACTCAACAATCTTGATTTCTACCGTCAAAAATGGCCAAAATCACTGGGACGTGAATGGATTGAAAATCAAATAATGCCTTTATTATCAGCTTCGGGGCTCTCCATCGAAGATCAGGCAGCCACAATGTACGAACACATCGCATTACAGATTTCAACTATTATTGGGAATGATGGCAAACTGTTGGCAACCGGTGGCGGATCAAAAAATCGGTTCCTTATCGAACAGTTAAAGCTTAAAACCTCTTGCCAGATCGTTCTTCCCGACGAAAAATTAATTGACTTCAAAGAGGCGCTCATATTTGCTTTTCTGGGTGTTCTTGCTTTCAATGGCCAGATCAACATTCGTGCTTCGGTTACAGGGGCAACCCGCGATCACATAGGAGGGATCATTTATAATATGGGCAATAAGTGACAAAACTCATTAAAAAAAGCACTTTATCCATCTGATTAAAAAGTTATACCTACAACTTATTTCATATTTTTGTCACAAACTGTATTAATATATTTACAATGTTAAAAAATAGACTGTTATTGATCCTTCCGATATTAGTTGCTTTACAGATTTCAACATCTGATGCCTGCACTAATTTCTTGATAACCAGAGGTGCTACAAAGGATGGCTCTACAATGATTACCTATGCCGCTGATTCGCATACACTTTACGGAGAGCTTTACTACTGGCCGGCAGCCGATTATGCCGATGGAGCCATGCTCGATGTTGTTGAATGGGATACAGGTAAGTACCTTGGGAAAATACCACAGGTAAAACATACTTACCAGGTTACAGGAAATATGAATGAGAACCAGGTTGCAATCGGCGAGACAACCTATGGCGGCCGGAAAGAACTGGCAACACAAAAAGAAGCCCTTGTTGATTACGGAAGTTTGATATACATCGCATTACAACGTTCAAAAACTGCCCGCGAAGCAATTACGATCATGACCGACCTCGTCAAAAATTTTGGTTATGCTTCAAGCGGTGAATCATTTTCAATTGCCGATGCCAATGAGGCCTGGATTCTGGAAATGATCGGTAAAGGTGAAGGACAAAAAGGAGCTGTCTGGGTGGCCATGCGCATTCCTGACGGATATATTTCGGGACATGCCAACCAGGCACGTATCACGCGCTTTCCACTGAATGATCCTAAAAATTGTCTCTACGCCACCGATGTTATCTCATTTGCACGCGAAAAAGGCTGGTTTGAAGGAAAGAACAATGATTTCAGTTTTTCAGACACCTATGCTCCTGTAGATTTTAGCAGCGCCCGTTTTTGCGACGCCCGTGTTTGGTCAGGCTTTAATAAGGTGAACAAACAAATGAAACAGTACGAGAGCTACGCGATGGGAAAAGTCACTTATGATGAAAATAAGGTTGCTACCAACCGCATGCCGCTCTGGATTAAACCTGATTCGCTGCTTTCAGTAAAAGACGTAATGAATTTGATGCGTGACCATTATGAAGGAACGGAACTCGATATGACGAAAGATCCGGGAACCGGTCCATTCGGATCACCATATCGCTGGCGCCCAATGACATGGAAAGTCGACTCCGTTTCGTATGTTCATGAACGTGCTATTTCAACCCAGCAAACAGGGTTCTCCTTTGTCGCACAGTGCAGACCTAACCTTCCGAATCCAATTGGCGGAATACTCTGGTTTGGCCTCGATGATACCTACCTGACTTGTTATATGCCCATCTATTGCGGAATTAAACAGGTTCCGAAATCGGTTAAGGTCGGCGACGGCGATATGCTTACCTGGTCCGACAATTCAGCTTTTTGGGTCTTTAACCAGGTTTCGAACCAGGTTTACACCAGGTACAACGATATGATTGTTGACCTTCAAAAAGTACAGTCACAACTCGAAAATAAGTTTTTCAATCTTACACCTGTTGTCGATCAGGCTGCATTGGCATTGTGGAACAAAGGGGAAAAAGATCTTGCACTTCAATACCTCACAGATTACTCTGTAAATCAGGTTGAAACTTCTGTTGCAAAATGGAGAGATCTTGGTCATTTTCTGTTGATTAAATACAAAGACGGAAATGTAATGATTGAGAAAGATGGCAAATTCGAACGGAACGAATCGGGTATCGTACCTGCTTCACCGCTTCACCCTGCTTATCCTGATTGGTATTACCGTCAGATCATTGAAAAAAATAAAGACCATTTCAAGGCTGTGGAATAACATTCTCCGCCTGATAATTTCAAACCCGATGGATTCATTGATTCCATCGGGTTTTTTGTTTTGAATTTTATCATTGATTTAATTGCGAAAGCGCATATTCATACCATATTTGGACTCTTCAAACTTTTGAAGAAGACAAATACAGTTCAAACCATACCTAAGGATGTCGGGAAATACAACATTTGTTAAATCTGGCGCTTTATTGCTATTTTCACGCTGCCAAAATGGAGTTCGTTCCGTCTGGTAATTAGAAATTAGTTGTATATGAAGCTGAAAACATTTATCCGGACATCTCTTGTAATTGTCACACTATCGATAATCGGCAATATTGCATTCTCAAAGGGCAAAGAGGTTCCATATCTGCGTAACGGAATCTCATTTTCGATAGCAGATGGCTGGAAAGTTATTGCAAATGATTCGATTGGTGAAAACGCCTATTACTTTTCGGCAGAGCGGTCAGGTCTAAAAGCAACAGGTCTGGTTACGGTCACATGGGCAAATAAAATTGAAACTCCCGCGAATACGATGGCGCAACACATGCAAAGTATGAAATCGGCGAATATATACCGCAATCCAGGAATCGAATTTGCAACTGTAAATCCCGACACTTTTGCATGCATGAAAGGTGTCAGTTGCCGCTATACAACCTTTGTAAAGGACCTAAAACTCGAAGGAGTAATCTATTGCTTCAATTCCTCACAGAAGACAGTGACGGTCTTCTTCCAGACCGGAATTGATGATCAGAAATTGAACGAAAAAGCATTTGCATTAATCCGGTTGACATTTAACTGCAGGGAATAATTATGGTTCTATAACGGATTGTGTGGGTAAATTTTGCAAACGGCCTTCAAATGGCTTATGCAATGTGCAGCTGGCTATTGGTCCCGATGCGTCGGGATAGCTGGTATGATAGTGCTAACTGACTGACCCTAATCCTTTAAAAGTTTAGATAATAACTGATTTTTTTTAGGAAGCGAATCTGCTCCCGATGTATCGGGACCAGCTACTAATAGCCAGCTGCAATCATTATAAAATCCAATTACCCACACCAAACGTCATAGAGCCAGATTCAATTTATCAGGTAGGCTCTCCCTAAAATAAATTTTTTTTGACTTTGCTCCGTCTGATCATTGCGATAACCCCGTTGTGTAAGATAAATACTACAATGTGTAAGGATTCCCCTACAAGAATTTCAGCATTCCCCTACAAGCATTTAGCAGATATACTACAAACCACCTGTTTCATTTTTGATATTTTTATCAGGTTAAATTGCTCAAATGTCAAGAAGATGTATCAATTGCAACTTCATTCATATGGAGATGGGACTGAAAATGCGAAGCCTTGGAATAAGTCAAAAATGGTTAATATACAGAAGTTGTGATCTGCGGCTTCCATTCTTCGTGAAAGACAATTATAATTTTCTTCCAAACCGGTATCAGCAATCATAAAATTAACGAATAAGCATTTGGGTTGTTTAAACAATCCTGCGTTTGTCAGGATCGTAAAATATCTACAGTTAAATTTTTTTCCATTCTGTAAAAAATAATTTGTCAGCTGCTATAAAATATCTATTTTTACACTTTCATATTTCAATGCGACTAATAATCTTTCTCAAAAACGAATTCCAGAATCCGATGATTGTGATTGAACAGGCGAAGCCATAAATATCTGTCATATAATTATATAAATGAGATTAATTGTAATTCTGATTCTAGTATTTTCAAGCTACCTGAAGTTACTCCCGGTTTGAATGACCCACAGTTAGTTGACGAGGATGATTTTTTTACAGTCATACCTTTCAGCCATTGTATAGTTTTCAGTTTTATTGTGTAAATAAAACATCCTTCCGGTAAATATTTATAAATAGTAAGATACAATGGTTGTTTTTATGTTTTTATTCTAATTCTCCGACACAATAAATAACACAAAAAATATAATCTATGAGGTACAAAATTTTAGTCATTGATGACGAGAAGAGCATCCGGCTACTTCTCGATAATTTTCTATCCAAAAGTTACGATGTCATCTGTAAAAGTGATGGAATTGAGGCGCTTGAATGGATGGAGGGTAATCTTCCGGACCTGATTATTTGCGACTTGCAAATGCCAAACATGGATGGATATCTGTTTGTAGAAAAGGTTCGCCAGAGAGGTTTTACGAAACACACGCCTGTCATTATGTTATCAGGTGTTGAAAGCAGTAAAGAGCGAATTAAATGTTACAGGCTAGGAGCTCAGGATTTTTTAGCTAAGCCATTCAATCCTGAAGAGTTAGGCGAGTTAATAATGAAAAACCTGTTTCCTGTTCATTATGCATTAAAATGGTAACCATTTCTGCCCGCCAATATTTTGCAAATACTATAATTTCAATATTTTGCATTAAGAATTAACATGGAAAATTTATTAAAAATTCTTTATATCGGCCGCTCTACAGAAGGGAGTAATGACCTGAGGGCTCATAACGATGTTTCTGTTATTCACAAGTCGAATGCATTGGAAGCGTTTAATTATCTCAAATCGGGAAATACACCGGATGCTGTACTATCAGAAATGGCAATATCGGGTGGTGACGGTTTTGAGATGCATCAATGGCTTCGCGACAGACCTGAATATGACCGTGTTGCCTTTATCCTTGTTGATTATGAATTCAAGGAAGATTTGTTTAAAATGGCTTTTACAAGCCGGGTTGACGATTTCTTCGTCCTTCCGATGCCATCAGCCGAAAAAATGGTTGGGCGAATCAGATTTTTAGTTGAATTCCGTAATAAATACTCGTTTGTACCTTTTGTAAATAACGATCTTCAGGATGTTAAATATGCCATGCCCTTGTCGAAGCGGATGTTTGATTTGCTGGTTGCCATCTCTGCATTAATTGTTCTTTCACCCATCTTATTGCTGATCGTACTGGCAATCCGTCTTGAATCGAAAGGAAAAGTCTACTATATTTCGAAAAGAGTCGGGCGTGAACCATTCGATTTCTATAAATTACGTTCCATGAGGGTTGGTGCCGATAAGGAATTGAACAAACTTGCCAAAGATAAAAATCAGTATGCAACCGCTTCAGTACAGTCCGAAATCGACTTTTCGAAGCCTTGTCCGGTCTGTGCCAAATTGACCGAAGAGAAAAGCTGCTCCCCTATTCTTCACATTGGCCCTCATAAAATCTGTGACTACTGGTACAATACCCAGAAAAGAGAGGTTGCTAAAACAAAATCGGCTTTTATAAAAATAGTCGACGATCCGCGAATCACCAAGGTAGGAAAGTTCATTCGCAATACCAGTATTGATGAACTGCCGCAACTAATTAATGTAATTAAAGGCGATATGTCCATTGTTGGAAACCGGCCATTACCCGTTTACGAGGCAGAGTTATTAACCCGGGGTTTGCTTTCAAAACGGTTTCTTGCACCTGCAGGAATAACTGGTTTGTGGCAGGTTGAACTGCGCGGGAAAGGCGGAGTAATGTCGGAAGACGAAAGAATGAGGCTTGATAATGAATATGCTGACCACTTTATTGGAAATAACTATTCGTTCTGGTACGATCTTAAATTAATACTACGGACGGTTCCGGCACTGTTTCAGAAAGACACCGTTTAAATCCCTTTATTAATAAATCTGCTTGTGTTGGCATATTCTGACAATATATTCTGCTCAAAAGGTTCGGTACACATTATGCAAATCTCCTAAACATTTTCCCTTGATACACCGATTTCAAATACTGATACTTATTTTCGTCCTTCTGATCATTCGATTTCAGGCATCTGCTCAGGAGACCAAAGAATTTGATCTGTTAAAAGATGACATTGAATTGATGCTTCCCCCGTTGGAAACCATCATTGATTCTGCACTTGTTCACAATCCGAATGTAAGATTCAGAGATTTGCAGATTGATGTCAATGGATACAAATTAAAGGCAGATCGCTCGCAGTGGACCCGAAATCTTGGAATTCAGGCCGATGCCCGGTATGGAACTTTCGACAACTTTTCAACGAATACAGCAGAAGGCCAAAATCCGGCTTTATTTGCAACAAAAACAAACCAATTAAATTATGGAGCCGGTACATTTTTAAAGTTTCCATTATTTGACATCGTAAACCGAAAGAATGAGATCAGGCTCGCCAAAGCTGAACTGGAGCAGGCGAAGAGCTTTTCTCAGGCTCAGCGAAATGAATTGCGCCAGGCAGTAATCAAACAATACAATGATGTAATTCTCAAACAACGATTGTTAAAAATAAAGTCAAAATATTCCGAAACAACCAGAATTAACCTCGAAATGGTTGAAAAAGAGTTCTTAAACGGAATTATTTCAGTAACAGAATATGCTCGTATTACCGGCATCTTCTCGACCAGTGAAGCCGATTTTGAAAGTTCCAGAATGGATTTTCGCACTGCCTATATGATCCTGGAGGAGATTGTCGGCATCAAATTTAACCTAACCAAAAAATTAAGCCATAAATGAGGATAATCGAATTGCTGCGTTTGCTGCGAAAGCATATTATCATCTTGTTAATCACGCCAATATTACTTGCAGGATTGGTTATATATTTTACAAAAAATCCCAGTTTAACTTATTCTTCCGAAACAACACTTTATACTGGTATCGCTTCTGGTTCAAGTGTCGAGATGGATAAATCGTTTAGTTATTTCGCAAACAATACCGCATTTGATAATCTGATTAATGTAATAAATTCACGTGAAACCCAGCAGGAAGTGGCCATACGTTTGCTGGCTCAGCATCTGATGATTTCCAAACCTGACCAGCGATTTATTTCAGGTAAGTCATTCGATTATATAAGAAAAATTACACCTGGCTATGTTTATTCTTTGGTCGTAAAATCAAACGATCAAATCACGAAGGTGAACGTTTTTAAAGAGAACAATACCAAAGCTGGTCAGGAGCAAGTCGTAAACAATTCAGATTCTGTCATCGCTGACACACTTACGGCCAACCAGAGTACTAGCACTTTCTCTTTTTCGAAGTTATATGATTCACCGCCTAATGTTAACACTTTTCCTGATTCAATCAATCAGTTAGCATTTGAGCAAACGGTAAAAAATCTCACGGACCTGTTTAATAGCAGCGATACTAATTTTGTGTATCGCCTCATAAACTACGACAATCCGCATTATTCGCTCAAGGAAATATCATTGGTTAATGCACTAAGAATAGGCAGCAGTGATCTTGTCAGGTTAAAATTCACCTCCGACGATGCGGGGATATGCCAGCAAACACTTGTTTTTCTCACCGAGGTTTGCATAAAAAACTATAAAAACATAAAAGAAAACAGATCTGATGCCGTGGTTAAATATTTTGAATACCAGGTAAATCAGGCTACGAGGAAGTTGAAAACGGGTGAAGATAAACTTCTGTCATTCAATAAGAATAATAACATCATTAACTATTACGAACAGAGTAAGGCAGTTGCTGTGGCCAAAGAAGCGTTGGATGTTGATTTTAATAATATGAGAATCAAGCTTGCAGGTACTGAAGCTGCCATTAAACGGCTGGAAGAAAAATTAGAAAACCAACAAAAAATTCAGCTGAAAAGCGCTCCGATTCTGGAAAAACGGAATCAGCTCAGCCAGATAAATGCGAAAATAGCCATGGCTGAGACGATAGGATCTGAAAATACCGTCGACGGGCAAAATCTGGCTACACTTAAAACCAAGGCTGAAAAAATAAAGGAAGAAATGCGAAATGCCGTTGGAGAACTTTACGGTTTAAGTAATACAACTGAAGGACTTCCTGTTAGTTCGTTACTTAATGAATGGATTACAAATGTGGTGAGTTATGAAGATACAAAAGCCGGACTTGGAGTTCTTACGAAAAGAATTGCAGAGTTTCAAAAACAATATGAAGTCTATGCACCAGCGGGAGCAAATCTGAAAAGAATTGAGCGTGAAATATCTGTTTCGGAGCAGGAGTTTCTCGAATTACTGCACGGTTTGAATCTTGCAAAGCTCAAGATGCAGGATATTGAACTTTCATCAAATCTTAAAGCGGTAGACCAGCCCTATTTTCCGCTAACAGCTAACCCTACCAAGCGCAAATTGTTGGTTGTGGGAGGGGCATTGTTTGGTTTGCTGGCAGTATTAGCTGCAATCTTGGCTTTAGAGTATTTTGATGAAACATTAAGAAATCCGAATAAAGCATCTAAAATGCTCAATTTAATACCATTAGGAATATTCCCAAAGATTTACTATAAGCCTGGGGTATTAAATTTTCCATTCATTGTGCATCGGTTGCTTGAAATTATGGTGCAACGTATTGAGCTTCTAAAAAAGGCTAAATCAGAACTCCATGAAACTTTTCAGATTCTCATTTTCAGTACAACAAGTAACGAAGGTAAAACCGTGATCGCTCAGAACCTGGCCTCCAAACTAAAGAAACTCGGTAATAAAGTGATCATTGTCAGGTTCACATCGATGTCGATCCATCATGAAACAGAACTGGATTATAGTGCCGATGCCTTAATACCTCCCAAAGAACTCAGGACTCAATTAAAAAGATTCTCGCTGATTAACTGGCTGTTCGGTTATTCCGATGCCCGGGTTGATTATCAAAGTCCGTTTTTAGACAAATTTGGATCTTCGTTAATTGATGACGAGTTCTATATATATGAAATCAAAGAAAATTTCCATACGATAACCGACTATAAAGAATTACTGGACAGAAACAATCATAAACTTTCGTTTGTTCCAGACTATGTATTGATCGAGATTGCTCCGATTCTTTATTATCCTTATCCATCAGGGCTTTTGGCTTCAATTGATTTACCATTGATGGTGTGTCGCGCTAACAGGGTTTGGTCACAGGCCGATCAGGGTGTCGTTGAAAACGTCACCAAAATCACCAATTGTGCTCCATTGTTTATACTTAACGGGGTCGAATTGGAGGTGGTTGAATCAGTACTTGGTGACTTGCCTAAAAAAAGAAGCTGGTTTCGAAAGATTACAAAAAAGATCGTTCGGTTCCAGTTTTTTGCATCGAGTCTTCCTTAGGAAACGCACTTAAAATCCAGTATCAAAAAAGAATAAGTCAGATAGAACCTATTGAAAACAACCTTTCACAAAATAACAAGGGAAGCAAATTTCCTCTCATTGGCCGGAAATATTTCGATCGCTTTTTTCGGCTTTGCAGGTTTTGCTTTGCTTGCCCGTAGCTTTCCGATAAATATCTTCGGACAATGGGTTTTGTATATCTCATCTGGCGCCTTTATCGAAATGTTCCGATTTGGTATCACGAATACAGCCATTATAAGATACTTATCGGGAGTAGAACATGACGAACGTTTAAAATTCATCGGTTCTAACGGTTTTATTGGGTTGATTGCCACGACCGGAATCGCAATCGTGCTTTGGACCTGCCACCTGATCTTTGCAGTTCCAATAAAAAATGCAGGATATGAGTTATTTTTTGCCTGGTATCCTTTACTCGCCTTTATCAACTTACCTTATAACACTGCATTGGTCATTATGCAAGCCGATCAGCATTTTAGTAAAATGTTGTTTATCAAAACTTTCAATAGTGGAATGTTTTTCCTGATCCTTTTTTTCAATTACTTATTTCTGGACATGACATTGGTGCAGCTGGTAATTGCCCAAATCATCATCAACCTGATCACTTCACTTATTTGTATAACAAAGGGATGGGATGGCTTTCGCTATTTGATGCGAACAACGCGAAGAACCAGCAATGTTCTGCTTAATTTCGGAAAATATACCACGTTTACTTTGATCGGCACAAATCTTTTGCGAAGTGCCGACACCCTGATAATCAGCCTTAGCCCATTGGGTACTGCTGCAGTTGCACTGTACAGCATACCTATGAAACTAACAGAAATACAACAGATTCCATTACGAAGTTTTGTGGCCACTGCTTTTCCAAAAATGTCGAGAGCAAGTGTTTTGGGAAAAGCTGATGAGGTAAGGAAACTTTTCTACACTTACACGGGCGCCATGACTTACCTGTTCGTGTTTATTAGCCTCGTGACATTTGTCTTTGCTGAGTTTTTTGTTACACTGTTAGGGGGTAGTCAGTACATGGGAACTGATCCTGCAACCGGAGCAAATGCGGTTACGATTATGAGGGTATTTTCAATTTACGGGCTATTGCTACCCATCGACAGGATGACAGGAATTGGCCTTGACAGCATTAACAGACCAGGTAAAAATCTCATTAAGGTTGGACTCATGGTATTGGCGAATGTCATCGGAGACCTGATCGCTGTTTTTATATTTAAATCGCTGCTTATTGTTGCAGTTGCTTCCATTTTCTTTACCCTGATAGGAGTCTGGGTTGGATTTTACTTTCTTGACAAAGAACTCCATCTCAAACATCTTAGGGTTTACTCCGCCGGATTGGAATTTTACAGGAACATGTATCAAAAATTTAAAAATCGCAGATCACAAGCGCAATAATCTTACTGGTTTTCAACAATATCCGTCACAAGTCGTTATGCAGACTAATGTTAATCCATTCGAAATTGAAACTGGTGCCAATAAGTTGGGGAGGCCAATGTACATTGTATTAATTCTGGCTTTAGCAACATTTTCAGCACTGTTAATCTGTAGGTTAGGAGTAATTGGCAGTGTAGCGCTTATCCTTATACCATTCATTGCAGTTTATCTCAATTTAATATTTCGCCAACCAATAATCGGTCTTTATACCGCGGTTGGACTTGGATTCGTCTTACTTGGAATTTCAAGGTACATTAAAGATGTTCCTGTTGGTCTGGCAATGGATGCGATTCTTTATCTGACCTTCATTGCACTTATTTTCAATAAGTTTAAGGACAAAATTGACTGGTCGCCAGCCAATAAAGATATCACTTACCTGGCAGTAATCTGGTTTGGTTACTCCTTATTTGAGTTGATAAATCCGGAAGCAAGAAGCACTGCAGCATGGTTTTCAGGTCGTGGAGTTGCGTTATATATGATGCTTATTGTCCCGTTAACCTTGCTTTTTATTAATTCAAACCGCAAACTGGATCTGTTTTTCATCCTGTGGGGAATTTTTTCATTATTGGTTTCCATTAAAGGAATTGCACAGCATTTCTGGGGCGTCGATCAATGGGAGCGGGCCTGGTTGGATGAAGGAAATGCACAAACACATATTTTATTCGGAAAACTGAGAAGCTTTTCATTTCTGAGTGACGCAGGACAGTTTGGAGCCAATCAGGCTTATTCGGCAGTGGTGGCCACAATTGTTTCTTTGATCCAAAAAGATGGACGTAAAAGATTGTTCTTCATCGCTGTGGCTATTCTTGGATTTTACGGGATGATTTTATCTGGTACCCGCGGTGCTCTTAGTATTCCGATCGCTGGTTTTATGGCCTTTTTTGTTCTTAGAAAAAACATGGGTGTTATGATTTTTGGTATCTGCCTGCTGTTGACTTTTTTTATATTTTTTAAATACACCTCTATAGGTCAGGGAAATGATCAGATCCGCCGGATGAGAACTGCATTCGATCCCAATGATGCCTCTTTACAGGTAAGGCTCGACAATCAGAAAAAATTAAGTGTTTACCTGGCTTCCCGACCTTTTGGAGGCGGAATTGGCCTTGGAGGGGTAAAAGCCCAGAAATATCTTCCAAATGCATTTCTTTCGCAAGTGGCTACAGACAGCGGTTATGTATTGGTTTGGGTTGAAGAAGGTGTTGTAGGTTTGCTTCTCTTTCTGTTTATACTGTTTTATACTATTTCAAAAGCGTCCTTCCACATCATGTTCAGGATCAGAGATCCGATACTAAAAATTAAAATGTCAGCGCTTATTGCCGGGATGTTTGGGATAATGGTGGCAAACTATGGTAATGCCGTATTAGGACAAATGCCAACAAGTATGCTGATATACACTTCAATGGCAATCATGCTGAATTCAGAAAAGTTTGATGTTCCATTGGCAAATAGCGTCATTGATACAAATGAAACAGCCAGAAAACGGCTGCAATTAAATTGATTGAATTTATTAAAGATAGTTTCCTTTTCTACTAATTTTTAAGGATGACAATATGAAAGGCAGAGATTTTATCATCACCGGGCTTCAATCCTGGGATATACCCATCGGTTCGAATGCCATCGACATTGCAAAAGAAATTGCAATCGATAATCGCGTACTGTATGTCAACAGCCCTTTGGATCAAATGACCATTTACCGGAATAAAACGAAACCGGAATTAAAACATCGTTTAGAGATAATCCGGAAGCAAAAGCCCGCCATCAGGCAGATATCTGATTCACTATGGGTATTGGATTTCCCGTTTTCGATATGGTCGGTCAATCAATTACCGGATGGCTTTCTGTTTGATTTTTTCAATATGCTGAACAACAATAAAATGTTCCGCTACGTAAAAAAAATTGCTGAAGATCTGCATTTTAAAGACTATATCCATATTATTGACAATGATATTTATCGTAGTTTATATTCAAAAGAATTTCTTAAACCTTCACTTTCTGTATATTACCGAAGAGACAATCTTCTACCCATGCCCTTCTGGAAAAAACATGCGCCCAGATTGGAGCCAGTGCTAATTAAAAAAAGTGATCTCGTTGTCTGCAATTCTCCGCAATTAGCCGAATTTGCATCCAGGTTCAATAATAAAAGTTTTGACATCGGACAAGGAGTAGATCTTTCGGCCTACGATTCGGCGTTGAGTTTTATTACACCATCGAATATATCGTCAATTCCAGAACCCAGAATTGGTTATATCGGCGATATCAATAGTCTTCGCCTGGATGCTGACCTGATTTATAACGTGGCAAAAAACAAGCCTGACTATTCATTTATCATGATCGGGAATGAAGATAAGGTATTTGCAGGACACACACTTCACACCCTCAAAAATGTCTATTTTCCGGGAAGTATCCCTAAGAATATGGTTCCAACTTATATGTCTGCTTTTCAAATATGCCTGAATCCTCAGGCACTAAATGAAATCACAAACGGAAATTATCCGCGTAAAGTTGATGAATACCTGGCATTTGGAAAACCAGTAATCGCCACAGCAACTGCAACAATGGAGCTTTTCAAAGAGCATGTATACCTCTGCGCTACAGTTGGAGAGTATGAGCAAGCTGTCGAAAAGGCACTTCTCGATACAAATCCCGAAAAAGTGACCCAGCGCATCCTGTTTGCCCAGTCTCACAGCTGGAAAAACAACGTAAGCAGGTTATACAAATACATTCAAGAAACTATCTCTTAATAAAAACAGCTATGTATTACAGGAATATCTCAGATCTGAACCAAATCATTCTCAAACGGTTGAGTATTATCCCCCGAGATTTTGACCTGATTGTCGGAATTCCGAGAAGCGGTATGTTACCAGCCAATTTACTGGCATTGTATCTTAATAAACCTTACACAGATATCCATTCGTTTCTTAATGGTCACATTTATAAAGCAGGTGCCCGCAGTCAGTTTTTCGACATCAAAGATTTTAAGAAAATATTGGTTGTTGATGATAGTATTGCCTCCGGATCAGCAATAGAGAAATGCAAGGAAAGTTTAAAGGATTTAAGTGCCAATTTTTCAATCAGTTATTGTGCAATTTATGTGATTCCAGGGAAGGAAAAACTTGTCGATTATTATTTTGAAATTGTTCCGCTTCCCCGATATTTCCAATGGAACATTCTCAATCACACGACACTCGAAAAGGCTTGCTTCGATATTGATGGAGTATTGTGTGTTGATCCGACAGAAGAGCAGAATGATGACGGCAAAAAATACATGGATTTTTTGCTTAACGCTCCTCCACTGTTCATCCCTGGAAGCAAAATCGGAACCATTGTAACATCCCGACTCGAGAAATACAGAAAAGAAACGGAAAAGTGGCTTGAAGATAATCACGTAAAATATAATCAGCTTGTAATGCTCGATCTCCCAAATAAAGAAGCCCGGCAAAAGGCAAATGGTCATGCAGAACACAAAGCGAAGACCTATCAATCAAATAGCTATGTTCTGTTTATCGAGAGCTCAAAGTCGCAGGCTATTGAGATCAATAGAATTACGAAAAAACCTGTATTGTGCACCGAAAATTTCGAGATGATTTTTGACTCGGAATCAGTAATGTATAATATTAAAAGTGGTAAATATTTCCCTTTTCTTCGAAAGTATGCACTGAAAATCAGGAATAAAATTCGAAAATTATAAGTGGAAATTATTTGAAACCAACATTGAATAAAAACGCTAAATATCTTATTATGAGCTCCTATTCTTTGATTATACTCAATATTTTGCAAGTTTTAATTTTGGTTATTCTGGGCTTTTCGACGTTATATATTTTCCTGTTTTCTCTTGCCGGCCTGTTTTACAAACAGCTACATTACCCCGAAATTTCCAGGTTACGAAAAATAGCGGTGTTGATTCCAGGGTACAAAGAAGATGATGTAATAATTGACGTAGCCAAGGAGGCACTCGCTCAGGATTATCCAGGCGAAAATTACGATGTTGTGATTATTGCAGACTCGTTTCAACCTGAAACGATCGAAAGACTGCGTATGTTGTCAATTAAAGTTATCGAGGTAAAGTTTGAAAAAAGCACCAAATCTAAAGCATTAAATAAGGCAATGGAGCAGTTAACCGGTGAATACGATATTGCAGTTGTGCTCGATGCTGACAATCTGATGGCTACGGACTTTCTGTCCAAAGTTAATGCCGCATTTGAGATGAATTATATGGCCGTTCAGGGACACAGGGCAGCTAAAAACATGGACACTCACCTGGCCATTCTCGATGCGGCAAGTGAAGAAATCAACAATCACATTTTCAGAAAAGGTCATCGCGTTTTAGGTCTTTCGTCAGCAATCATTGGTTCAGGAATGGCTTTTAAATACGATTTTTTTAAAACTATGATGTTATCAGTAACAGCAATTGGGGGATTTGACAAGGAGATAGAGCTTAAGATGCTTAAAAACAATCACAAAATCGCCTATCTTGATGATGCTTTGGTTTACGATGAAAAAGTGCAGAAAGCCGAAGTTTTCAGCAATCAGCGTCGACGCTGGCTCTCAGCCCAGTTGCATTATTTTCGCCAGGATTTTGGATCTTCAGTGAAGGCATTGGTCACCCGGGGAAATATCGATTACTTTGACAAAGCAATTCAGTTTATTCAACCGCCAAGAATCTTACTCCTTGGAGCAGTCCTTTCTCTTGGTACACTTTTTCTTCTGCTAAATTTATTTTTAAAGACTAATTCGATATTTATTTACCTGTGGATATCAGTTGCAGTGATCTGTATTCTCTCATTTTTATTTTCTATTCCAGGAGCATTTTACAACACCCGTACTTTAAAAGCCTTGGCCAGTCTTCCTAATGGGATGTTACTCATGTTTGGATCGCTCATGAAAATAAGAGGTGCTAATAAGCAATTTATCCATACGAAACACAGCGCCGTAAAAACACAACAAAATCAATAATTAATTGAAGGATGATTTCAATATCATCAGTATAAATCTTTTTGCATCAGAAATATATGAATATCAGAAATAAAATATTGCTTCTATTTTTTTCCTCGGTAATAATACTGGCTGTTGTTCTGTTTTTTTTTCGTAAAACGCAGGAACATCAGAATGAATTAATCATACAATCAGCAGCCGAACAACAGGTTATACTTATTAATACAGCAATCAATGTACAATCCGATCAGCTTGATCAGATTGTAAAAGATTATTCAAATTGGGATGAAATCATTTTACATCTAAAAAAACCAGATCCTCAATGGGCAGCAGACAATATAGCAAGCATTGTGAAATCTTTCAATCTTAACACAGTCAGTGTATTCAATGCTGACAATAAATTGGTTTACGGCTTTGGAAGAAACTCAACAGACATACTTGATAATCAATCAACGCATGACATTATCATCAAATTGTTACGAAACAAAGGATTTATGCACTATTTTCAGGTCGTTCCGGAAGGTCTTTTGGAAATTTCAGCTTCATCAATCCATCCAACATTAGATACTGCACGGGTTACACCACCAGCTGGTTTTTTCTTTATCAGCAGAATCTGGAATCTTAATTTTCTACATGTATTATCCCGAAATACTGCCAGTAACATTTACTTTAAAGAAACGATACCATTAGATCTTCAACTTATTACAAATGACTCAATAACAGTTTCTAAAGCATTATTGAACAATGACAACAAGAAAATCGGTTATCTCGTAATAAAAAAACCCAATAATGTTCTGGTCAACTTTCACAAGGTCAGTGATTTTGTATTTTATTTTCTCGGATTCCTGTTGATTTTTCTGCTTTTAACATTCTTTATAATTCTTTATCGATGGATCAGACGCCCACTTAAAATAATCTCCGACAGTTTACGAAACAACGATACTTCAAAGCTTGAAATTCTCGAAAAAAACAAAAATGAATTTAGCCGGATTGCCCGGTTAATTTCAATATTCAACCATCAGAAACAGGAACTTGAACGTGAGAATATAGAAATCAACAAAATGCAGGATGAGTTAAAGGTTGCGCTCGAAATGGCCAAATCGGCGGACCGAGCCAAATCGGAATTTCTGGCCTCAATGTCCCACGAAATCAGAACACCGATGAATGGTGTCATTGGTATGGCTAGTCTGTTATCGCTCTCCGAACTCAACCCATCGCAACGAGAATATGTCAACATAATTGAAAACTCAGGTGAGAGTCTGATGAATATTATCAACGAAATTCTTGATTTTTCTAAAATTGAATCGGGTAGAATGGAACTCGAAGAGAGTTCTTTCGACTTGCGTCTTTGCATTGAAGACGTTCTCGATCTAATAAGTCCCAAAGCACTCGAAAAACATCTTGATATCATTTACTTTATTGATCCAGTTGTAAACCAGTTTATTTATGGTGATGGTTTCAGATTACGGCAGATTATTGTTAATTTGATGAGTAATGCAATAAAATTTACTGACACTGGGGATATTCTGATTTACACCACATTAGTATCTAAAAAGAATGAAAACGTTATACTTGAATTTTCGGTTAAAGATACCGGGATTGGAATCCCATCCAATAAAATTAATTCATTGTTCTCCCCCTTCACACAGGTTGATGCCTCTACAACAAGAAAATATGGAGGGACTGGCCTTGGATTGGCTATTACCTCCAGTCTGGTAAAACTAATGAATGGTAAAATCTGGGTTAACAGTCAGGAAGGAATCGGATCCGATTTCCATTTCACTATTCAAACCCGAAATTCAACTCCGTTAGAAGAAAACAATCAAGTCTATAAATCGCTTCAAAGCATTTCGGGGAAATCGGTTCTTATTGTTGATGACAATGCCACAAATCGCAAAATTTTAACATTACAATGCGAATACTGGGGAATAAAGGCAACAGCTCTTGAATCGGGTAAGGAGGCACTTACCTTGCTTGAGGATCACAAATACGATGCAGGAATTCTCGACATGCAAATGCCTCAAATGGACGGAATTATGCTTGCCCGTGAAATCCGGAAAAAATTCAGTATGGAGCAGATACCCTTAATTATGCTGACTTCAGTGGGTTTTAATACTGATTCAGACGAATTACAGAAATTGTTTTCATATTATGTGAATAAACCAATCAAACATTCGCAACTGGCAGAAATACTACTGAAAGTAATGGCACCTTCCAAAAAGCAGGTGGTCGTTAATACACCTGGGCATGAGAAATTAGGCGAAATCTCGAAAGAATACCCGTTCCAAATATTAATTGCAGAAGATAACCTGATCAATCAAAAACTCATCAGAAATATCTTTGAATTGCTTGGTTATAAAGTTGATATCTCGGCAAATGGACTGGAAGCTTTAGATGCACTTAAACGAAAAAATTATAATTTGATCTTTATGGATATACAAATGCCCGAGATGAACGGGTATGAAGCTACAAGTATTATTGTTGAGCATACGAAGAAAGACAGACCAATAATCATTGCAATGACTGCCAACGCGATGCAGGGAGACAGGGACAAATGTTTTGAAGTGGGGATGGACGACTATGTGACTAAACCAATGAGGGTAAATGATTTGGTGAAAGTCATCCAATTCTGGGGGGAGAAGCATTTTTCAAAAATCGAATCTATTTAAACATTTTTTTTATATATTTGTTTAATTATCAGCAACAAACCGAATATACTTCAATAAAAAATCTGAAATATTTCATTCTTCAAAATGAGTTTAAGCATTCAAATGGGATTTTAACATGCACTAATTTTATGAAAAATTCTTATTTACAAGTAATTAAACAGTTAGATAAATTTGCTTTAGCCTTTTCCGGAATAAGTAAGATTGAAACTCTGGTTCAATGTGTTGAAATAATTCTAAAAGAGACCTTTAATAACGAAAATGCAGAACTTTACTTTCATGATCCGTCAGAAGATCGCTTAATACTTCTAAATGCGAAAAGTTTCAATAAAAATGAACATGTAAATGTTGAATTGACTGCAGTTGATGGTCACCCCGGTTTAGTGTGCCGATCTGGCAAAATGGTTTATATTCAAGATACGCTCATTGGAGACAATGAGCCTGCGAAACTGAACGAATGTTCATTTGTTCTTCGTTCAAGACTTTATCTTCCGGTAATAAATGGCGATCAGGTTATTGGCGTATTGGGAATTGCAGATTCAAAACCAAATGCCTTTAGCGATGATGATATTGCCATTCTCTCCTTAATTTGTAGTATGGCCGGTTCAATGTATGATAAAATTCTCAATCAGAATGAGTTGAAAAAACTGGCCTTGATTGCCAAAGAAACTGAAAATGCCGTAGTAATAACCAACAAAGCCTGCGAAATTGAATGGGTCAATGATGCTTTTACCCGTATAACCGAATTCAAAATTGACGAGATAAAAGGGAAGATCCCCGGAAAATTTCTTCAGGGAGAAGAAACCGATCCAAATACGGTTACTTTACTCTCAGAGGCTATTCGTAACAAAATGCCACTCGAAGTTGATATCATTAATTATTCGAAGTCTCACAAAAAATACTGGGTAAAACTGCAAATACAACCGGTTTTCGATTCAAGCGGTAAGTTGGAAAATTTTATTGCCATTCAGAAAGAAATCACAAAAGAGAAAGAACAGTTTGATGCATTACAAATTGCAAATCTTCGGTTCAGATCACTTATTTCGAGTATGCAGGCAGGAATTATGGTAGAGAACAATCAAAGAAAAGTTGTCCTTGTGAACCAACATTTCTGCGATCTGTTTTCAATTCATGTACCTCCTGAACAATTAGTTGGAATGAATTGCAACGAAGCCGCCGAAGCTTCAAAAATACTATTCACTAACCCTGACGCTTTCATTCTTGATATTGAAAACACGTTGAATGTTGGGCAAGTTATTGCCAATCATGAATTACAGATGACCAACGGAACATTTTTGGAGCGCGATTTTATTCCGATTCAAGATTCGGATAAGAAAAATCAAGGGATATTGTGGATCTACAGAGATATTACTCAAAGGAAAAATAATCAAAGAGATTTGCTGCGTCAAAGCAAGATTTTGAATGGGACAGCTCAGGCCATGAACTATTTGTTAACCCTTCACGACCATGACCAGGCAATTCAGAAAGCGCTTGAAGCGATAGGATCTGCAACTAATGTTGACCGTGTTTACCTTTTTGAAAACAGCAAAGATAAGACCACCGGTGAATCTTACCTCAACCAACGATACGAATGGACTGTTGAAGGCGTTGAGCCTCAAATCGATAATCAGGAACTGCAAAATATGCCATTTAGTGAGGAATTTCCCAGGTGGTATAATTTGCTTTCAACGGGCCAGACATTGTCAGGACTTGTCAAAGATTTTCCCCTTAACGAACGCCAAATATTAGAATCACAGGAAATCATTTCACTAATTGTTGTGCCTGTTTTTGTAAATGACCTTTTTTGGGGAACTGTAGGTTTTGATGATTGTAATCTTGGAATTCAGTGGTCAACAAATGAGTTATCGATACTTCAGGCCCTGGCCGGAAGTATTGGAGGCC
Organism: Mariniphaga sp.; assembly: GCA_025355585.1. GTDB lineage: Bacteria > Bacteroidota > Bacteroidia > Bacteroidales > Prolixibacteraceae > JAAFHB01. The sequence continues at coordinate 123,800 of JANXZJ010000079.1, forward strand.
GTATTTCAAGAAAAATAATTGAAAATGAACTGATTAATGCTCGCCACATTGCTGAATATGCCACAAAAACCAAATCCGAATTTTTAGCGACAATGAGCCATGAGATCAGGACGCCAATGAATGGTGTAATTGGCATGACCAGCCTTCTACTACAGACTCAACTTACTGCCGATCAACGCGATTATACTGAAACGATCAAAATAAGCGGCGATTTACTACTTAACCTGATCAATGACATACTCGATTTTTCGAAAATCGAATCCGGAAAAATGATTCTTGAAGAACATCGTTTTGATCTGAAAATGGCAATCGAAGATGTATTGGATCTTATGTCAACAGTGGTATCCAATAAGAAACTTGGGTTGTATTTTCAAGTGGATCCAATTATTCCACAACTAATTACAGGCGATCTAACCCGCTTGCGTCAGATATTGGTAAATCTTGTTGGAAATGCCATCAAATTCACAACTAACGGTGAGGTTGTTATTAGTGTAAATCAAATTGAAAAAGTGGGTAATGAGGCAATTCTTGAATTCTCAATCAAAGATACGGGAATGGGAATTCCGGAACAGAAGATAGAACGACTTTTTCAACCTTTCAGTCAGTTGGATGCCTCGACGACACGAAAATACGGCGGCACAGGTCTGGGACTGGTCATCTGCTCAAAGCTTGTCAAATTGATGAATGGAAAGATTAGAGTGAAAAGTGAAATCAATCAAGGGTCCGAGTTTCTTTTTACAATTAAAACTTACTATCCGGGGAAAGATGAACAACCTCAAAATCCTTCTTCGAACGTCGAAATCTTAAAAGGAAAAAAAATGCTGATTGTGGATGCCAATCCAACAAGTAATGCAATTCTTTATGATCTCTTTAAGAATCTAAAGATGGACCCGTTATCGGTTAATTCTGTAAATATGACATTAAAGGTTATCAACGAAAGAAAAGATTTTGACCTGATTCTTATCGATAATGAACTTTCGGATTTGGATAGCAATTTGTTGGCATCTGAAATAAAAAAAACGAAAGAGTATGCAGATATTCCTTTAATACTAATCACTTATCCTTCCCTAACAGATACTGGATCAAATGCTGTCAATAATTTTCATGTCCGACTTAACAAACCACTAAAGCAATCGCAACTGATCTCGTATGTGACAAATTTGCTGTCCGACACTAATCAACCTCAAATTCAAAACACTAATCAGCCAATACAACTTCAAAAGATAAATGAGGCCTATCCTCTGAAAATTCTCGTGGCCGAAGACAATGCAATTAATCAGAAATTAATTTTAAGACTATTCGAAATGCTGGGATATACCATCCAAATTGCAGCAAACGGTTTTGAAGTAATCGATGCGCTTAACCGGATGGAAATTGATATCGTCTTTATGGATATCCAAATGCCGGAGATGGATGGTATTGAGGCAACATATCAGATTATTAACCAATGGGGGGATCAAAAACCATTGATCGTTGCAATGACTGCCAATGCACTTAAGACTGACCGGGAAAAATGTCTGGCCGCAGGAATGGATGATTATATCAGCAAACCTTTAACTATTAACCAGGTTAGAACAGGAATTGAAAAATGGGCATCATTATGCAATATTAAAAATACAATGAGCTAAGATTGTGGATGATAGATTGTGAATATCATAAAATGACGAAAACCACAAAACGTTGAGAAAATGAAAATAGGTATCGAAGGACAACGTCTTTTTCGCGAGAAGAAACATGGTATGGACATGGTCGCGCTTGAATTGATCCGTAATCTTCAGGAGATAGACCACGAAAATGAGTATGTCATTTTTGTTAAGCCAGACACTGATGATAACGTGCTGAAGCAAACGGCAAATTTCAAGATTGTAAAACTCAAGGGAGGCTTTTACCCTTTATGGGAGCAGTTTTCACTGCCCCGTGCAGCAAGAAAAGAGGGTTGCGAGATACTTCACTGCACCAGCAATACAGCACCGGTAAATACTCGTATACCTTTGGTTGTTACGCTTCACGATATTATATACATGGAAAGCAGTTACCTTAAAATTCTAAAAGGCAGTGGCACCATGTATCAGAAGGTTGGAAATATCTACCGTCGATTAGTTATACCCCGTATTGTGAAGATGAGCAATAAAATCATAACGGTTTCCCATTTCGAGAAAAACAGGATAGCACAATTTTTTGGCATAGAAGGAGATAATCGGTTGACTGCTGTTTATAATGGAGTAAGTGAGCATTTTAAACCGGTTAAAGATAAGACTGAACTGCAACGCGTTAAAACGAAATACAACCTTCCGGAGCAATACTTTTTTTTCCTTGGAAATACCGATCCTAAAAAAAATACGAAAGGAACCTTAAAAGCTTTTTCTGATTTTATTCAACAAACAGGTACCGAATACAAATTAGTGATGCTTGATTATGACCGGGATGAACTCGAAAAATTGCTTGACGAAATTGGAGATAAAACACTCATCGATCGCATTGTTCTTACCGGATATGTTGTAAACACAGATCTGCCTTCAATTTATTGTCAATGTGAGGTTTTTCTTTATCCTTCTTTACGCGAAAGTTTTGGTATTCCAATGCTTGAAGCAATGGCCTGCGGTGTACCGGTCATTACGTCCAATACTTCCTCAATGCCCGAAGTGGCCGGATCTGCAGCGCTAATTATTGACCCATACAAGCCCGAACAAATTACAAATGCCCTTATTCAAATCACAAACAATCTCACTTTAAAAAAGCAGTTGATTGAAAAAGGATTGCAACAGTCGGCAAAATTTTTCTGGAAAGCAATGGCGAATGATGTGCTTGAAATTTATCATGATATTCTGACAAAAAAATAGTTTTCTAATTTTCAGACACTATGCAAGTTATACAAATCATTTTCTGGTCAATGCTTTTTATCGTCTTCTATGCTTATATCGGCTATGGAATTCTATTATTCCTGATTATTAAGATCAGAAGAATTCTTGGGTACCCAAAATCACCAGAAGAACGAACTCAATATGAGCCGGAGGTTACACTTTTCATAGCCGCCTACAACGAGAAGGATTTTGTAGCTGAGAAAATACGAAACTCACGTCAGCTTGAATATCCGGCAGATAAACTCCACATGGTCTGGGTCACAGATGGATCGAATGACGGAACTCCTGAGATGTTATTTAATTACGAAAGAATCGAAGTGCATCATCTTCCTCAACGAAGTGGAAAAATAGGCGCGATGAATCGTGGAATGAAATTCGTAAAAACACCGATTGTTGTTTTTTGCGATGCCAATACAATGCTTGGTCGTGAATCAATTCGCAGAATCGTAAATCTGTTTAGCGATCCTAAGGTCGGCTGTGTCTCCGGAGAAAAGCGCATTTTGGGGAAAGAAAAAGATGCAGCTGCAGGTGCTGGAGAAGGCCTGTACTGGAAGTATGAATCTAAGTTGAAAAAATGGGATGCTGAACTTTATTCAGTTGTAGGAGCTGCCGGTGAGCTATTTGCAATCAGAACAGAACTATATCAGGAGGTTGAGAAGGATACGCTGCTTGATGACTTTATTATTTCACTTAGAGTGGCCCAAAAAGGATATACCATTCAGTATGATCCTGAAGCCTATGCAATTGAAACAGCTTCGTCAAATGTAAAAGAAGAACTCAAACGTAAAATCAGAATATCGGCAGGCGGCATTCAATCGGTTGTCCGACTAAAATCATTGTTAAACATTTTTAAATACGGAACTTTATCTTTTCAATACATTTCACACCGGGTTTTACGATGGACCCTGGCCCCACTTTCTCTGTTGTTTTTAATTCCGGCAGGCATAATTTTAGCAGCCCATGAGGGATTACTGAAATTCGGGTTTTTTAGCATTTTATGCTGGCTCCAGTTATTGTTCTATTTAAGCGCACTCCTTGGATGGTATCTTGAGAATAAATCAATAAGGGTGAAATTGTTATTTGTGCCGTATTACTTCTTTATTATGAATTTATCTGTTTTTCTTGGTTTTAAACGCTATCTTAAAGGCACACAATCAGTCAACTGGGAACGAGCAAAACGAGGCAAATAAATATCTGCTATCAAAAATACAATGAAAAGCCTAACCGCTCTTCTCTTTTCTTTTTTACTTCTGACCATACAAATTGTAATGGGCCAAAAAACCAGTTATATTATTGGACTTGACAAACTGTTTATCGATGCCAACGATCTGCCATATAACGAAGTAAAACCCGGAGATACGCTCTATTTTGAGGCAGGAAACCGGAATTATTTGTTAATCAAAAATTTTCAGGGTGCTCCAGGCAATCCTATTGTTATGATAAATTATAACGGCGTTGTTGTAATCGATACGGATCATTATTTCGGAATTTCCATTCAAAATTGTCGGTATTTAAAATTAACCGGAACAGGTTCCCCGGGCCGGAATTACGGTTTTTATGTAAAACGAGTAGCCAATGGTGCAGGACTTGGAATTGGTAACCTAAGTTCAGACTTTGAAATCGAGCATGTATCAATTGAAAACACCTCCATTGCAGGTATTTATGCAAAAACAGAACCTGACTGCACCCTGACTTCCGTGAGAGGAATTTTTACACAATACAATACTAGTATTCACGATAATTATATTTCAAATACCGGAAACGAAGGTTTATACGTTGGAAGTAGTAAATATGATGGTATGTCAGTGCAATGTGATGGTAAAGAAGTACTTCTCATGCCCAGTTTACTTGATGGTGTAAAAATATACAACAATATCATTAGATATTCGGGTTGGGATGGTATTCAGGTCAGTTCTGCCTCCAAAAACTGTAAGGTCTACAACAATACGATTCTGTTTGATAGCCAAGCCGAAATCGGATCACAAATGTCGGGGATACTAATTGGTGGCGGTTCGAAGTGCGATTGTTTCAACAACTTCATAAGTCATGGCAAAGGTAACGGCATTGAATGTCATGGGCTTGGAGGGAGCCGGATATTCAACAACATTATTGTGGATGCCGGTCTTAGTTTTGACACAACAGACAAAACCCATATGAAACATGGAATTTTTGTAAGTGACGTTTCTATTCAAAACGACTCGGCTTTTTACATTCAGCACAACGATATTATCAATCCAAAATCAGATGGTATTCGGTTTTCAAGCATCAAAAGTAAAAAGAACCTGATTGCCTCAAACATAATCATCAATCCGGGAAATTTCGATTATTACGAAAATGGAAAGACAAGCTTTAAAGGGAAAGACGCTTATATCATGTTCCAAAATGCAGAATCGGATGTCACGCTCCAAAATAATTACTTGGAACGGAATGCAAATAATGCGGGGTTTTTATCATCTAATATGAAATCATCCCTTGATTTTAAATTAGTTGAAGGTTCGCAGCTGATTGACCGTGCAGACGTAGATAAAAGAATTAGCTTCGACTTTTCAGGAACTCCACGACCCATGGGAGTAATGTCTGATATTGGTGCTTTTGAATTCGATGCCACAACATCCACAGAAATTCAATCAAAAACTCCTGATAATCAAATAAAACTATTGCAGAATCCCGTCAAAGAGTTTTTAATATTTAGTCTGCCTAAAGAATCAAATTCTGAAGTCATTGTGAATATTTACAGTTTAACCGGAAAGATGGTTGTTCAGATTAAACAACAAGCGTTAACCGTTGGAAACAATACTATCCAGGCCAATTTGTCGAAAACAGCACCTGGAATTTATATTTATACCATTCGCACAGGTGAATATGCAAGTTCTGGCAAATTTATAATATGGTAATTTCGCTCAAATTTTCTTTGCATTTCCCTGAGAAACCATGGACATTACAATACTGCAAATTGTTTCTCTCTTGCTTTGAATGATGTACTTATTTTTTAGCTACTTATAAATATCCCAAAAGCTATGAAAGTTCAAATGCAGCCACACTAAATTCTCCTTTTAGATTCCAATCAAACATTTACTATATTTGTATATATTTAATAACCAATGCTGAAATAAAATGAAAGTCGCAATTGTAGGTAGTGGATACGTAGGTCTGGTAACCGGAACTTGTTTCGCAGAAGTTGGTATTGAAGTCATGTGTGTTGACATCGACGCTAAGAAAATTGAAAATCTAAAAAATGGAATTATCCCGATTTATGAGCCTGGTCTTGAAGACATGGTTCATAGAAACATGAAAAAAGGGAGGTTGCAGTTTACAACTGATATATCAGAAGCGCTTGAAGACTGCGAAGTATTGTTCACAGCTGTGGGCACTCCGCCCGACAAAGATGGAAGCGCCGATCTTCAGTATGTGTTAAGTGTTGCCCGCGATTGTGGCAAAAACATGACAGATTATTTGCTGATAGTTACAAAAAGTACAGTTCCTGTTGGTACTGCTCAAAAAGTAAGAGAAGCATTGCAGGAGGAATTAGACAAACGTGGAGTAAGTATACCGTTTGATGTTGCCTCTAATCCAGAGTTCCTCAAGGAAGGTGCAGCTATTGATGATTTTCTGAAGCCAGACCGTATTGTAGTAGGTCTCGATTCAACCAGGGCGGAAGAGTTGATGAAAAGCTTGTATAAACCATTTACATTGAATGGACACCCGATCATTTTCATGGATATTACATCGGCAGAAATGACAAAATATGCAGCCAATTCAATGCTTGCAACTAAGATCAGTTTTATGAACGATATTGCAAATTTATGCGAAATTGTTGGTGCTGATATTAATATGGTTCGAAAAGGGATTGGCTCGGATTCACGAATTGGCAATAAATTTATTTACCCCGGGATCGGATATGGGGGTTCGTGTTTTCCTAAGGACGTAAAAGCACTTATTCACACAGCAGAGGATTTCAACTACGAATTGCGGGTATTGAAAGCTGTGGAAGCTGTCAATCTTGATCAGAAATCGGTACTTTACCATAAAATTATTAAATATTTCAATGGTGATATCAAAGACAAAACAATTGCGATATGGGGATTATCTTTCAAGCCGCAAACTGACGATATGCGTGAGGCACCATCTTTGGTGATTATTCAAAAATTGCTTGAAGCCGGTGCTAAAGTTAAAGCCTACGATCCGGTAGCAATGAAAGAAGCGAAGCACACGCTCGGTGATACCATTATTTACGCTGAAGATCAGTATGAAGCACTGATCGATGCTGACTGCCTTGTACTTGTCACTGAATGGCCAGAATTTAGAGTTCCTAATTTCAATATTATGAGAAAATTATTGAATAAACCTGTAATTTTCGACGGCAGAAATATCTACGAAATTGCTGAAATGAAGCACAAAGGGTTCGACTATTTTTGTATTGGAATTGATACAACAAAATAATATTAACGCATATTTATTACCTGATGCTCCATATTTAAGCACCAGGTATTAAAAAAATAACGATAAAAAATGATTAAGAAAAAGGTTTTAGTCACCGGTGGCGCCGGTTTCGTAGGTTCACATCTTTGTGACAGATTACTTAAAGAGGGAAATGAAGTTGTTTGCCTCGACAATTATTTCACAGGGCAAAAGCAAAACATCGTTCACATGCTTAATAATCCTTTCTTTGAGTTGATCAGACATGATGTTACAATGCCGTTCTTCATTGAAGTTGATGAAATTTTTAACCTGGCATGCCCTGCCTCGCCAATTCATTATCAGTATAATGCGATAAAAACAATGAAAACCTCAGTAATGGGGGCAATCAATATGTTAGGACTCGCCAAACGAATAAAAGCAAAAATACTTCAGGCCTCTACCAGCGAAGTCTATGGCGATCCTCAGGTTCACCCACAGGTTGAGAGCTATTGGGGTCATGTGAATCCAATCGGCGAACGTTCCTGCTATGATGAAGGAAAACGTTCTGCCGAAACACTTTTCGTCAACTACCATAAACAGAATAACGTAAAGATCAAAATAATAAGGATCTTCAACACTTATGGTCCCCGTATGCATCCACACGACGGAAGGGTTGTTTCCAATTTTATTATGCAGGCGCTTCAGGGAGACGATATAACCATCTATGGCGACGGCCAGCAAACAAGAAGTTTTCAATACGTTGACGATCTTGTCGAAGGCATGATCAGGATGATGGCTTCAAGAGATGAATTTACGGGACCTGTTAATATTGGAAATCCTAACGAGTTCACTATTCTTCAACTCGCCGAACTCGTCATTGAGCTAACCAACTCAAAATCAAACATTATCAGAATGCTGTTGCCTCCTGATGACCCTACACAACGTCAGCCAAATATTGAATTGGCAAAAAAAGAACTCAATTGGGAACCAAAAATTGAATTACGAGAAGGTTTAATAAAAACAATTGACTATTTTGCATCAATAATCTGATATTAGATTACTAACATAAAAAAGATTCAGTGAGAATTCTTGTAACAGGTTCAAAAGGACAATTGGGAAATGAAATACGTGTATTAGCCGAAGATTATCCAGATTTCGATTTTATTTATACAGATGTTGATGAGCTTGACATTACTGATCAGCTCAAGGTTACATCGTTTTTTGATGCTAACAAACCTCAGGTCATTATCAATTGTGCAGCATACACAGCTGTTGATAAAGCAGAGTCGGACGAAGCGACATCCTATCTTATAAATGCGACTGCAGTTGAAAATCTCTCGAAATCAGCAACAAAAATTGAGGCCTTAATTGTTCAGATATCGACCGACTATGTTTTTGATGGAAAGTCGTATCTTCCTTATTCGGAGACAGATGAAACAAATCCGCAGTCCGCGTATGGTCGGACAAAACTAGCCGGTGAAACTGCAGTATTCAAATATGCCAGTAAAGGGCTTATTTTGCGAACTTCGTGGTTATATTCTGCCTTTGGTAATAATTTCGTGAAAACAATGACCAAATATGGGATAGAACGCGAAGAGCTCAAAGTGGTATATGATCAGGTTGGAACCCCGACTTATGCAAGAGATCTCGCGAAGGCAATTCTCGATATTATACCTTTAGCAATGCAGCATTCCGGAACTGAATTATTTCATTATTCCAATGAAGGAGTTGCCAGTTGGTATGATTTTGCCAAAATCATCATCGATTTTTCAGGCATCAATTGTAACATAAAACCTATCCGGACTAAAGACTATCCTTTACCTGCTCCCAGACCTTCCTTTAGCGTATTAAGTAAATCAAAAATTAAAGATATCTACAAAATCAAAATACCATACTGGAGTGACAGTGTTAAAAACTGTATTCAAAGACTTGGATAATAAATAAATGACATTATTATATGGCAGCAATTGATTGGACACAATTCAACGAGAATTTCCAGTACTATGATATAGAAATCGTCAAAGAAGTTATCAATATTTTTATAGACGAGTATGATCAAAGGATCGCTAATCTAAAAAAAAATATTGAAGAAAGAGATTTTACCAATTTGGCATTCAATGCCCATAGTCTTAAAAGCGTTATTGCCAATTATATGGCACCAAGAGCTTATGAGCTCACCCTTACGTTGGAAGATTTGGCTAAAAACAATTCAGAGGAAGGAATTGTTAAAATTTTTACAGAATTGAAAAGAGAAACGGAAGAACTACTTACCGAGTTGAAAAATTACCTGGTGAATTTGAAAAAGTGATAAAATAATATATTACGCTTCGGGAAATTGCTTTCAAATTTCTCCTTGATAGCCAATGGACAATTATTTGTTATTGGCTATTTTTTATTAAATAATATTAATTATCAACAAATATAATGTACTGTATTGTTGCATGAAAATAAACCATCGTCTACCCAAACGGTGAATATTCGAGGTCTAAACTATACCGTTTATTTTCATGTAGTTTTCAATTCGCATCGCGTGATTTTTATCTTCGCCATTCAATTTCTGAAAGATTTTCACTACGGGCGAATCTGGCACTGAGGTCATAAAGATTTCGAAATGTGATTCTCCAACAGAGTTCTCAAGCTCAAATGCTAATTTGAATGCTTCCAACCTTGTCGGGGGAACCAGTTTGGATTGCTCAATTTTATTTCTAACACTAATATTTATTTTCCCAAGATCTTCAGCTTGCCTTTCTATTGAATCAAAAGGAAAAATATCCGTCCAAAAAACATCGTTGATGGATCCGATCAAAGCTGCGTGGTTCATCTCTTCAATTGAAATTTTCCACCAAAAGTCATAATCATCGGGGAATTTAACACTAAAGTACTGATATAGGTCTCCAATATTGAGTTCTAAATCGATCGATTCCTTCAAAAATAGCTTAATTGCATGATCCATAGTAAATACCGATTAAAAATATTGGTCTGGTGAATTTGCCTAAAAGTATTGCAATTTTCGATACATAAACTCTGCTTTCGAAATTTATTAATATTGTAATCGGTTTCGGCTCTACTTTGAAGAATTGGATTCTAATGCAGTTATATATCATTTTATTATCTTTGTCTATAGAATTGTAATCTGTCACTTTTCATCAGTTAATTCACCACTGTCGCTATGGACAAATTAAAATACAATTTATGCTCAAATCATTGTTGATCGCGGGGACCGGTGGATTTATCGGAACTGCCTTGCGATTTTTGGTTTCGCGCTACTTTCAGGAAAATACCTTTTCGCTTTTTCCCTGGGGAACATTCACTGTGAATATCATTGGAAGTCTGCTGATTGGAATATTCTACGGAATGTCGGAGCGAGGCAATTTACTGAGCCCTGAGGTACGTATGTTCCTTACCGTTGGAATTTGCGGTGGATTTACTACATTCTCTTCCCTCACCAACGATGCATTCATGCTGCTTCAGGAAAAAGAATGGCTTAAAGTCAGTCTTTATGCATCTTTAAGTTTTTTCCTTGGATTAGTTGCTGTTTATCTTGGTCGTATGCTCATAAAATCAATCTAAAATGAAAACCAATACTCCAACCGCATTACTCCGGATATTTATCAGTTCAACTGACCATATAAAGCAGGAACTGCTTTCTGAATCAATCGTATTTTCAGCTAAGAAAGAAGGGCTTGCGGGTGCAACCGTACTTAAAGGAATACTTGGATATGGCGCCAGCTCTGTCATCCATTCCTATAAATTCTGGGAAGTCACCGATAAGTTGCCGATCGTTATTGAGCTAATCGACGAAGAGGAAAAAATTCGAAATTTTTATGAAACCATTCGGCCACAACTTGAATCAATGCGTTATGGTTGTTTGGTAACTTTTGAAAATGTGGAGGTATTGCTTTTTAAATCCGGGAAAAATAAAAAGGAATAATACAAAACTGACGAACTAACTTTTAATTTACATAATTTGTTCGTCAGTTTTGTGGACTTTATTTTCCAAATACATACTTCATCCATGCTTCGGCCATCAGCTTTGCTCCGGCAACAGAAGGATGAACACCATCGGCCGTCCAGTAGGTTGGAGGAGCAACCTTTGAAGCTTTGGCAAAAATGTCGTGGTACGGGATAAAAATGGAATTAAACTCGCCGGCCAACTTTCGGGCTGCAACGCGATACAGATCGAATTCAGGAAACCATGTTCCATCGACGGCCTTACAACCCAAAACTGCAAAAGGTTCACAAATAACGATTTTCGTATCTGGAAGTGCTTCTTTCGTCCTTTTCAACAATGCCCTGAAATCTCTTTCGTAAATCTCGACCGTGCCATCGTAATTTCCATTATGCTTATGCCAGTAATCGTTTACACCTATTAAAATGCTCAAAACCGCAGGTTTGAGATCGATACAATCGTTCTGCCACCGTTCTGCCAGCTGATAAACCTTGTTCCCACTGATTCCCTTACTATAAATCTGCAGGTTTTTTGAAGGAAATTCATTTAAGAGTTCAGCAGCAGTTAGAAACGCATATCCACCTCCAAGCGCGCTCTGATTGTTTGGGTCCCTGGCTTCCCGGTTTCGACCTGCATCGGTAATTGAGTCTCCCTGGAAAAGAATTACATTGCTATATTTCAAATAATTAACATTAATTTTTGGCGAAGGTGAAGCCATATCTACTTCGTTCGCAGATAAAACAACAGGAAGAGCCGCCAGGCCAGCCGTTCCAATAAAAGCATTTTTCAGGAAATTCCTGCGATCTGACATTTTCATAATTTATTAATATATAGGTTTATAACGATTTCAGAATAAACTCAATTCGCTCGTCTGGTGAAACGAATGGCAAATTAATCAATTCGTAACCACAGTCCTGATATGCTTCAAAAATAAAATGATGAATCTTTTCAGCCTCTTCAAAGGTTTCAGTTCTGATCATATCGTTTTGATAAATTTTTCGCCAGGGCGGTGTCAAAAATACCTTTTTTGCATAATAATTCGAAGTTATTGCTTCTTTTAATTGCATGGAAATCTCTTTCCCTTTGTACCTCGAAAAAGCGGACTGATCAGGCAATCCCCGGTCACAAAATGCTACCGTTTCAATTTCAATGCTTCTAAGAAATTCTATCCGTTCATCCATGACTCGTTTTTCGAACCCCGCCACATCTTTCCAAGGAAGCAGCACTCCCCCATCGGCAATTTGCTGTTCGATAATTTGTCGTGCAATTTCACCCCCTATCGGGTAACCGAGTTTATGAAGTTTTTCAATCAGAACACTCTTTCCAAACCCCGGGCCGCCGGTAATCACATACACCATAACATCTGGATTCTATTTAAAGCTAAAAATAGCAATTCGTTTACTGACAGCAGCCGATTTTTGATCCACATTGATGGTAAATATTAATTTTACATTAAATCATCGCCCCAGCAAATAGGCAACCATCTGGCAAATAAATACATATCTCACTACGAACTATTTGAAAATATTTAACTACGAAAATATATCTATTTTTGTTGGATTCCGTGTGCGAACACGGATTTTTTCACAGCAATTCTCAAAGCAGAGGATTAGCAAACAATAAGAAATAAACAATGTTAAAACTTAACAGAAGTACAGTTCCAAATTTACCGGTTTACGCTGAAAGAATTCTTCAATTTGGGGAAGGAAATTTTCTGAGGGCATTTGTAGATTGGATGGTTACCAAAATGAATAAAAACGCCGATTTCAAAACTGGTGTTGTGGTTGTGCAGCCTATTGAGCGTGGAATGGTTGATATGATCAATGAGCAGGATGGACTCTATCACGTATATCTGAAAGGGATCAAAAATGGCCAGCCAATTAAAGAGTTTACATTGGTTGATTGTATCACGCGCGGATTAAATCCGTATATTCAATTAAATGAATATAAGAATGTTATAGACAAACCTGAATTAAGGTTTATCATTTCGAATACTACCGAAGCAGGAATTGCCTGGGATGAAAACGATCGTTTGGAGATGGATCTGCAAAACTCATTTCCGGGTAAGATGACTGCTTTACTTCATCAGCGATATCAAACCTTTAACGGCGATCCTTCAAAAGGTCTTATTATAATTTGCTGTGAGCTAATCGATCGTAATGCAGATTTTCTAAAGGAATATGTACTCAAACATAGTGAAAGCTGGAAATTGGAACCGGAATTTATTCAGTGGCTCAACAATTCGTGCGCATTTTGCAACTCATTGGTCGACAGAATTGTGCCAGGTTTTCCAAAAGACGAGATTGATGCCATTCAAAAAGAATTGGGGTATGAAGATAACCTGGTTGTTGTTGGGGAGTATTTCCATCTTTGGGTAATCGAAGGTCCGGATTGGGTACAGAAAGAGTTTCCTGCTGAAAAAGCTGGCTTGGATGTAAAATTTGTAAAAGATATGAAGCGTTTCCGTGAACAGAAAGTACAAGTACTTAATGGATGTCATACCGGAAGTTACGCGGTATCTTACCTTAGTGGGATGGAAACGGTCCGCGAGGCTTTTGAAAATCTCGAGGTTGGACATTTTATGCAGGAAATGGTTTATGACGAAGTTTTGCCTGTTCTCGACGGAACAGAAAAGGAGCTTAAATCGTTTGCAAATAAAATACTTGAACGTTTTAGAAATCCATATATCCGACATCTTTGGCAAAGTATTGCGCTAAATGCCATGTCGAAATGGGAAACCCGAAACCTACCAACTTTGTTGAATTATTACGAAACGCATAAAATGCTTCCCCAAAAAATTGTTTTTTCGCTGGCGGCGATGATTGCATATTTCAAGGGAGAATCGAATGGTGTGAGTTATAAAGTTCAGGACGATAAATGGATCCTCGATTTTTACAAGGAAGCCTGGGAGGAATGTGACGGAAGGCCTGTATCAATTGAAGCGCTTGTCAAAAAAGTACTAAAACTGAATAAAGTATGGAAACAGGACCTTAACAATGTTCCTAACTTAACGATTTCGGTCACTTGCTACTTGTTTCTGATTGAACAGGTAGGCATGAAAAAAGCTGTAAAAGCAGTCCTGAATGAGAGCAATCCATTAATGAAGATTGGTCTCGAATCGTAAATTACTTCATATCTGGTTTTACAAAGATCAATCATAGCGTGAATTAATTCTAACAAGTAAAAATTAAGAATGGACAAATTTATTCAAATAAATCCACGCGACAACGTCGCAGTCTGTCTTGAATCCATTGTTAAGGGCGAGAAAATCACGATCAGAGGTCTGGAGATCACTCTGAACGAAGAAATACCCGCAGGTCATAAGATTGCTTTATTCCCAATTGCCGAAAATGAAAATGTGGTCAAATATGGTGAACCTATCGGCCATGCAACCTGCTCAATCGAAGCAGGTTCGCATCTCCATTCGCATAATTTAAAAACAAACCTTTCGGGAAGCCTCAAATATGAGTTCAACCAAAAACTCCGTACACTCACTTCATCTGGTGAAGAACGAAGTTTTAAGGGTTATCTACGAAAAAACGGAGAAGTTGGAATTCGCAATGAACTCTGGATCGTACCAACAGTTGGCTGTGTAAATGGTCAGGCGCAGCAAATCATCGACCGTTTTAAAAGTCTGATTCATCCAAAAGAGATTGATGCGGTAGAAGTTTTCAAACACAATTACGGTTGCTCACAACTCGGTGATGATCATATCAATACAAGAACGGTACTTGCTGATCTTGTGAAACATCCAAATGCAGGTGGTGTTCTGGTGCTTAGCCTGGGATGCGAAAACCTTCAAATAAAAGAATTTCGTAATTCTTTGGGAGAATACGACAAACAACGGATCCGCTTTTTGAAAGCACAGGATGTTTCGGACGAGATCGCCGAAGGTGTAACAATCCTTCGCGAAATCTATGAGGTGATGCGAAATGATAAAAGAACCGCCTTACCTCTTTCGAAGCTTCGGATCGGATTAAAATGTGGTGGCTCTGATGGATTTTCAGGAATAACCGCAAACCCGTTACTTGGTGCATTTTCGGATTACCTGGTTGCTGCAGGCGGAACTACCGTTTTAACAGAGGTTCCGGAAATGTTTGGCGCAGAAACAATACTTATGGAACGAGCTGAAGACGAGATTGTTTTCGATAAAACAGTGAGTCTGATCAATGATTTTAAGGATTATTTCGCGGCTCACAATCAACCGGTTTACGAAAACCCGTCACCCGGGAATAAGGCAGGCGGAATAACAACATTGGAAGAGAAGTCGCTGGGTTGCACACAGAAGTGTGGCAATGCATCGGTGGTTGATGTATTAAAATACGGGGAAAGGATTCATAAAAACGGACTTAATCTACTTTCAGCTCCCGGAAACGACCTTGTGGCCACTTCAGCGCTTGGTTTCAGCGGATGCCAGATGGTTTTGTTCACAACTGGTCGCGGAACTCCGTTTGGTAGTTTTATTCCGACGATGAAGATCTCGACGAATACTGCAATCTACCTGAAAAAACGGAACTGGATCGATTTTAATGCAGGTGAATTGCTTAACGGGGATTCAATGAGTGGATTACTCGAAAATTTTCTAAATTACATCATTAAAGTAGCCGAAGGAGACCAACTTAATCACGAGAAAACAGGTTTCAAAGAGATCGCAATATTCAAGATTGGTGTAACTCTTTAATTTCCAATTTAAAGAAAAAAAGGGACGTGTTGTTTTCAACAGGTCCCTTTCTATTATTTAATAATAAAACTTATTTTACATATTCTGCTTTAGCAAGAAAGTCAAAGCTTTGTTTCACACTTGCAAAAGGATCGTTGTTAGTATATTGCTCAACTTCAACATAATACTCCTTCAATCCCTTCAAGTAAGCTGCATCGAAAATTGGTTTGAAATCCATCTTTTTGCTTACACCAATTTCTTTTTCGTCCTTGATATGCAGTACTGGGAAACGCCCATCATATTTTTTGATATATTCTGCAGGTGATTGGCCACCTTCCTGAAGCCAGTAAACATCCATTTCGAAGAATACATGATTTGGGCTGGTGTTTTCAAGCATATAGTCATAGATCAATTTATCGCCGATCTTACGGAATTCGAAGCTATGATTGTGATAACCAAAAGCAATGCCGCCAGAAGCTGCTGTTTCGAAGCCTACACTGTTGAAATAATCACAGTACATTTTGATATCTTCGATTGTTGTCTGGTCATTTACAGGCATAAAAGGCTGAACCATGTATTTCACGCCAAGGGCCGCATGAGCTCCGCAGGCTTTTTTCCACCACTCCATAACTTCAACTTCTTTCTCTTTCGAGTAAGCTTGTCCAAGATGAGCGCTTGTAACCTTCATACCCAAATCCTCGACGATTTTTTTGAATTCTAGTGGCGCCATTCCGTAGATTAAACCATCATTGTAACCAGCAGTTTCGACCGTTGAATAACCCATGTCTGCTACTTTTTTCAAAGTTCCCTTAACATCTTCTTTCATCGCATCACGCAATGAATAAAGCTGAAGTCCTACTTTCTTTTTAGGTGCAGGAGCAGTACAGGATGTGATTAATTGATTCGCAACTAAACCACCCACAACGACAGCAGCTGATGATTTAAGAAAATTACGTCTGTTTACCATATTTATTAAGAATTACATTTTGGATAAAACGGTTGATTTTATTTTTGTTAAAAGTATTTCAATTAATCTAAAATGCAAAATAATCTTTACTAAAAATCAGAAATTGAAAGTTGTTGATTAAAAAAAAAGGAATCCCCGCCGGATTTTCGTGTAAGGTGTGCGAAAGATTTATTGAACGGCAGGGATTCCAGAATATTTTAATAATCAATTACTTTTTCCCGAAGATCAATCGATCGAGACCAACAAGATGCGAAGTTGGAAACAGGATAAACATCAAAAACAGGAAAAAAAGAATAAATAACTCGTTTACTATAAGATAACTGCCCTGTACTATCGAAGTATAATTCAGACCAAAAAATGGAGGATGCGACAGGTAACCAATTAAAACGAATACCAGTCCTGCCAGCGAGAAAAATCGAGAAAATAAACCAAATACCAATCCCATTCCAATCAATATTAGCCCCCATTCACTAATAGCACCAAAAACATACATAAGATTTGTATGAGTTGCCAATGATTTAAAATGCTCTGCAAGAAAGCCTCTTGAACCTGATAAGTAGCTTGTTAATGACCAATTAGAATTCATTGTTCTTCCAATCCCTTCATATAGTAAAAGCCAGCCTATTGCTACGCGGAGTACAACCATTACACTCAATTGCATACCTGTCAACGTGCTTCCCGACTTCGCCATTATAGGAAATTAATAAGATAAAAGGTGATTTAAGGTTACTTCTACTCAACTAACATTGCCTTCCGGAGCTGAATCGCACTCTCCTCTCCTTTCAGAATTCTGACTATTTCCAGAGAAAACTGCAGCGCAGCACCAACGCCACGCCCTGTTATGATATTATTATCAACGATATAAGGACTGCTCCGGACTTCTGCCCCAACCAGATGTGCTTCATAACCCGGATAACACACAGCCCTCTTTCCTTTCAGAATTCCAAGATTTCCAAATACAATTGGTGCCGCACAAATGGCAGCAAGATACTTTCCACGCTTCTGATAGTCAATAATCTGACTCCTTAATCCTTCATGTTCATTCAAATTCTTCGATCCAGGCATACCTCCGGGAAGGATAATCATTTCCCCCAATGCAAAATCAACTTCCTCAAACAGAATATCTGCCTTTATCTCAATGTTATGAGATCCTTTTACCATCCGATTTCCAGTAACTGAGACTGAAATTACATTCAGACCTGCACGACGTAAAACATCAATAATTGTGACGGCTTCAGTTTCCTCAAATCCCTCCGCCAAGTGGATATATAAATTTTTCATAAATATCAATTATTAAAGTATAAATGCATTCAAGAAGCAAAATCAATTCTCGTCTTAAGGATTAACTGCTCCTGAATCAATTTTTTTAATCTCCTCCTTTGGATAATTCTCATTTGGCTTTAAAGCGCTGGCTTTCTGATAATAAAAATGGGCAATAGCGTTATTTTTCTGTTTGACTGCATCGTCACCTTTTTTGATAAAATCAGCATAAGAATCGTCAATTTTTTTGGCTTCAGATCCATTTACAATTGATTCAATCTCCTTCAACCGGGAAGCAACGTGATCACTCTGACTTATTTCCATCGCTTTATTATAGTAGAATCGTGAAACAGGATACTCCTTGCGATTAAAAGCCTCGTCGGCTTTGCTCTGATTTTCTGTAAACAACTTTTGATCAGATTCATTTAATTTCTCGGCAACAATTCTATCAATCTCATTTAGCTGCTGCTTAGGATAAGTTTCCCACTTCAGAATGTCAGAAGCGCTTCTGTAATAAAATCTTGCGGAACTATAATTTTGAGCTTTCATCTCAGCATCAGCCTTGGCAATTTTATTTTTATAATCCTGCATCTTTTCAGCGGTGATTCCCGAGTCAATCATCTTATCACATGCATCTACCTTTTCAAGTGAATAATTATCAGTCTGCTTAAATTTTAATGCCTCAATGTAATAGAATCTTGCAACAGTCCATTGCGACTTTTTAAAGTTTTCGTCGGCAATTTTGATCTTCTCCAAATATAATTTATCGTTATTATTCAAATTCTGATCAGATGCAAGTTTTTGATCTTCAAGTGATTTTGTAGATAAATTGTCAAGTATTAACTGAATTTCTTTGATCTTTTGAGAAGGTAGAATTTCGGCAGGTCTGATTTTTTGAGCCTCCTTATAGGCAGTGATTGCCTCTGAGTACAACTTAGCTGCAAAATTGGAGCCACCTCGGTTCATCGCATCGTTGTAAAGCTTCATTTTCGCGGTTTCCTGATCCTTTGCAAGTGCATCTGACTGCATCTGCACGATAATTTTATCGATTTCTCGAATCCGCTCAGCCGGATAAACAGGTACCTGATCAATAGATAATGCTTGCTGATAAAACAATCGGGATTCAGTAAAATTCTTTGAGGCAAAAAGCTGATTAGCTTTATCAATTGCTTCTTTATACTTCTGTTGTTTCAATGTAATTGCCTGTTTATCGGACTCCAAACGAAGACGCTCAACTTCAGCAAGTTGCATAAATCGCTCTGTTTCAGCAATCTTAGCAACAACAATAGCATCGCTTTTCATTTTCAAAGCACTTCTGTATAAATTAAGTGCCTCAGCATATTTAAACTGACTAACATTGGCGTCTCCTTCAGCTATCAGACGATTAAATTCAGCTTCTTTCTTCGCCTTATCTCCTGCCAGGGCTAGTTGTTTTTCTGCATCCGCAATCCGTGCAAGTGCAACTGAATCATTTGGCTTAATATCAAGCGCTGACTTAAAATTGATAATTGCATCAGCATATTTTGACTGACTGACGTTAGCGTCTCCGGCAATCATCAGACGCATATAATCAGCATCTTTCTTTGCTTTATCACCTGCAAGG
>JANXZJ010000083.1 GCA_025355585.1 Mariniphaga sp.
TACATGTTTCTTATAAACATCAGCAGCCATGGTAAGCATCTTCTTCGGATTGGGGGAAATGGGGACTCTTCCGGTAGTTTTGGCCATAATCTTGGAGTTGAATTAATTGATAGGATAAAATTAAATGCAATTTTTTAAATATCCAATGATTCAGGCCAGAAATTTATGAATGAATAAGTCTTAATTATATATGAATTTATAAGATATATCAGTAAATATGGCATATTCATCAATAAATATACCAAATAGATTAATGATTCTAATATATTGAACGATAAATTCATCAAATCTATTGATAGATATAGTATATTCATATATAGATACATCATCTTATTTGATGATTATGGTATATTCAACGATAAAACTTCCGGTTTTATTAATAATAAAGGGGTTGAAAGGATTGTAAATCTCAGTTTATCAGTGACAGATGTGAATGATTAGAAATCAGATGGAGATTTTTGCGTGCGGAATGGCTTGGACAGGGTGCACAATGTAGCGGAAAAGCATTGTCTTTCCATTAACAGATCAATGAATTACAATTATATCTTAATCTATATAGGTTTCTTTCAAAATTGCCTTTACTTCTTTTATTTCCTGCTTCGATAGCTTGCCCAGGTCTTTTATGATGCGTTGTTTATCGATCGTTCGAATTTGATCCAGAACAATCCATCCAATTTTATTTTCATGTTTGATTTCAACCCTGGTTGGATAGCTTTTTGAAGAGGTAGTCATTGGAGCAATCACGATGGTTTGCAGGTATCTGTTCATCTCATTTGGCGAGATTACGACACATGGTCTCGTTTTTTTTATCTCGCTGCCAATAGTCGGATCAAGATTAACAAGGATGATTTGATATTGAGTTATTTCCATTCTTCCGGATTTTCATCATCAAAGATATCATTCATTAGTAATTGGTCATCGCCATTTGCATTCATGATTTTAAAGGCTTCATCCCAACCTTGTCTTGGTTTTGTGGAGGCCCTGATCACGATTTGTTCTTCCTCAAGGATCATCTCAACGGTATCCCGAATTTTATATTTATCGAGGACTGTCTTACTTAGCCGCAATCCTTTCGAATTTCCTATTTGTACAATTGAAACTTCCATTAGTACAATGATTAAAATAAATGTAATTACAAAGTTACTACATTTATTTTCAAACTCCAAATTAAATTAAAAAATTTCGTTCAGAAACTTTATTCGCAAATAGTTGTTTGTTTTTGCAGGTAACAACCATTCAATATTAAAATCAATCAGATGCTATGGAAAACAACAGTGATGAGAAGATTTATTACCCCTCGCAAGCGGTAATTGAACAGGCAAATGTTCAGGAATACGAAAATCTATATGCCTGGTCCATCAAAAATCCCGAACTCTTTTGGGCACAACAGGCTGAATTCCTGTCGTGGTATAAAAAATGGGACCAGGTTTTGGATCAGAGTAATCCACCTTTTTATAGCTGGTTTGTTGGTGGTAAAACAAATATTATTCTGAATGCGATTGACCGCCATCTTGAAAATGCCAACAGGAATAAGCTGGCATTGATATGGGAAGGTGAGCCGGGTGACGTCAGAACGTTTTCTTATCATGCGTTGAACCGCGAAGTTTGCCAGTTTGCCAATATCCTGAAAAGTATGGGGGCTAAAAAAGGGGAGGTGATCACGATTTACATGCCACAGATACCTGAACAGATCATAGCGATGCTCGCCTGCGCGAAAATAGGCGCCGTTCACAGCGTTGTTTATGGCGGCTTTAGTCATGAAGCGTTGGCAGACCGCATCAACGATGCGAACAGCCGGATTGTGATCACTGCTGATGGAGGTTACCGTCGTGGTAAAGTGGTTGAAATGAAAAATGTTGTGAATAAAGCGATGGAATTGTCGCCAACAATGGAAATATGTATCACGGTAAAACGAACAGGTGCTGATGTGCACATGGAAAGTGGCCGCGACTATTGGTTGCACGAACTCAAGGCGCTTCCGATTGCAGCCAATAAGTGCGAAACCGAACAAATGGATTCCTCCGATATGTTGTTTCTGCTCTATACCTCAGGCTCGACCGGAAAACCGAAGGCGTTGGTGCATACACATGGTGGTTTCAGTGTTTATACATCCACCACGCATCGTATGGTATTCGATATCAAACCTGAAGACCGCTATTGGTGCGCGGCCGATCCGGGCTGGATCACTGGTCACAGTTACATCGTTTATGGTCCTTTAATGAACGGAGCTACCATCATGCTTTACGAAGGCGCGCCAACCTATCCTTATCCCGACAGGTGGTGGAAGATGGT
>JANXZJ010000095.1 GCA_025355585.1 Mariniphaga sp.
CGCCGCCTTTTTCTGGAAGACGGATGGGGATTTCCCCTTCGAAAAGATTATGTGGACGAAGTAAGAATAGTAGAACGATAGAAATATGTCCGAAATAAAAGAGGTCATTGTAAAAACCGACAGGCTGGCTACCGATAAGTACCAGGTTAATATGGGTCCGCAGCACCCTTCAACACACGGGGTATTACGTTTGCTTGTTACACTTGAAGGAGAAAAAGTTCTTAATGTTCAGCCTCATACTGGCTACATTCATAGCGGAATTGAGAAAATGTGCGAGGCAATCAGTTACCCGCAGATCATTCATCTTACCGACCGTATGGATTACCTTTCAGCTCATATGAGCAACGAAGCGGTAGCCTTATGTGTTGAAAACGCACTTCAGATTGAAGTTCCCGACCGGGTCAAATACATTCGTACAATCATGGATGAATTGACCCGTCTTGCATCGCATCAGTTATGGTGGTGTGTATATGGGATGGATTTAGGTGCTCTTACTACCTTTTTCTATGGACTTCGTGACCGTGAATTGATACTTGATATTTTTGAGGAGACATGTGGTGCCAGAATGACAGTGAGTTACAGTACACCTGGTGGATTGATGTTCGATATTCACCCCAATTTCCAAAAAAGAGTTAAGGATTACATCAAATATTTCAAAACGAAGCTTCCTGAATACGATCAATTACTTTCGGGCAATGTTATTATGCGGGAACGCACAGAAGGCATTGGATATCTCACACTTGAAGAAGCAATAGATTTTGGGGTTACAGGTCCGTCCGGAAGAGCATCAGGCTTTTCGTGCGATGTTCGTAAGCATCAACCATACAGCGCTTATCCTTTTGTGAAATTTAATGAGATTCTTGATCACCGTTGCGATTCACTTGCCCGGTATGAGGTCAGAATCAAAGAGATGTGGGAGTCAATATCAATCATTGAACAATTGATAGATAATATCCCTGAAGGCGACTATGCCGTTAAAATGAAGGGAGTTTTAAAACTTCCTGAAGGAGAATTCTACCAGAGGGCTGAATCAGCCAGGGGTGAATTTGGGGTATTTATTGTCAGCGACGGAAAGAAAAACCCATATCGTGTCAAATTCCGCTCTCCAGGTTTTTCGAATCTTTTTGCGCTTAACAACATGGCTAAAGGTCATAAAATCGCTGACCTGGTCGCGATTATGTCGACACTCGACCTTATAATTCCCGATATCGACCGGTAATAAACATTGAAGATCAACACTGACGCTTAAGATATTTTCAATATGGCTTTTAATATTTACGACTTTACAACGTTAACCCACGACATTCATGTGGGATTGGCCGAAAGTTTTTCACCTGTTCTCGCCACAACCATTGAGTGGGTAATTGTAGGGGTTGTTTACCTTTTATTCGTTGCACTCTTCGGGTTGTTCCTGGTTTATGCCGAACGTAAGGTTTGCGCTGCATTTCAGCAACGACTCGGGCCTACCAGAGTTGGTCCGTGGGGTTTGCTTCAAACAATAGCCGACTTTATAAAATTGTTGATGAAGGAGTTGATCATGCCCCGTAAGGCTGACAGGTTTCTTTATAACCTTGCCCCGTTCATTGTAATCATCGCCTCTTTTTTGGCGATTGCTGTGCTACCGTTTGCGCCGGGCCTTCAGTCACTCGATTTTGACATCGGTGTGTTCTACCTTACTGCTGTTTCATCTGTTGGCGTAATCGGTATTCTGCTTGCAGGATGGTCAAGTAACAACAAATATTCGCTGATTGGTGCGATGCGTAGTGGCGCGCAGATTCTTAGCTATGAGCTTTCTGTTTCGCTTTCACTTTTGACGATGGTTGTGTTTGCGGGAACAATGCAGTTCTCTGCAATTGTTGAAGGACAGCGCGATGCATGGTTTATTTTTTCAGGACACATTCCAGCTGTCATTGCTTTTGTTGTATTCCTGATTGCCGGAACAGCTGAAACGAACCGCGGGCCTTTTGACCTTGCAGAAGCAGAGTCGGAACTGGTGGCCGGTTTCCATACAGAGTATTCCGGTATAAAGTTCGCAATGTTCTTTCTTGCCGAGTATATCAATCTTTTCATTGTATCGGCGGTTGCAGCTACCGTATTTTTAGGAGGCTGGATGCCATTGCATTTTGGCAATTTCGAATCCTTTAATCATGTGATGGATTTTATT
The DNA here is from genome assembly GCA_025355585.1 of Mariniphaga sp. Taxonomy (GTDB): domain Bacteria; phylum Bacteroidota; class Bacteroidia; order Bacteroidales; family Prolixibacteraceae; genus JAAFHB01. The sequence continues at coordinate 2,165 of JANXZJ010000095.1, forward strand.
CCACCGGTGATGTGGTTTTTCATGAAAGTATTGGGTGTTATTTTTGTCATCATGTGGTTTAAATGGACATTCCCACGTTTACGTGTTGACCAAATCCTGACACTGGAGTGGAAATACCTTCTGCCAATCAACCTTGTTAATATCTTACTGATGGCACTTGTCGTTTTGACAAAATTTCATTTTTAACTGAATAATAGGCAAATATGAAGTCTTTTATCGAATATATTACATCAATCTTTAAAGGTGTCTGGACGCTTTTAATCGGGATGAAAGTTACCGGAAAGTATGTCTTTACCCCGTGGAAACATGTCACCCATTCGTATCCCGAAAATCGCGATACGCTTGTGATGTTTGAACGGTTTCGTGGCGAAGTGATCATGCCACATGATGCTAACAACGAACACAAATGTACAGGTTGCGGGATTTGCGAGCTCAACTGTCCGAATGGTTCAATTGAAATTATTTCCAAATCAATTGTAACTCCTGAAGGAAAGAAAAAAAGGTTGATCGATCAGCATATCTATCACCTGGGAATGTGTACACTTTGTAATCTATGTGTGAAGGCTTGTCCTACAGGAGCTATTGTGATGGGACAGAATTTTGAACACGCGGTTTGGGACCGTGCAAAGCTTACCAAAGTGCTGAATCAGCCAGGTTCGAAGATTTCGGAGGGAGTTAAAGAATAAATAAAAAGTTCTGCAGATCAGTTTGATTCAGAATATAAAGAATACGAGTTATGCTTAATGAAGTAATGTTTTATCTGTTTGGCGCCATGATCCTGACTTTTTCGGTATTAACCGTTACAACCAGGAGAATTTTGAGGGCTGCTGTTTATTTGTTGTTTGTCCTTATCTCGACAGCCGGGTTATATTTCAGTTTGAATTATAACTTCCTCGCTGCTGTTCAGTTGACTGTTTACGCAGGAGGTATTGTGGTGCTGATCATCTTTTCGATCCTCCTCACGAGTCACCTTAGCGAGCGGGCTGTAATGGCTCCGCTGAAGCAAAGCATTTTTTCAGCCCTGGCAACTTTGGCAGGTGCGACGTTAACGCTTATGACTATCCTAAGGTTTAGCTTCGTTCCTAACACCGGTGTTGATCCACAATTAAACATTACTGATATAGGTAATTCAATGGTCTCTTATAACAGAGATGGTTATGCACTGCCTTTCGAAGTGATTTCTGTTCTTTTACTTGCTGCCATGATTGGTGCAATTGTCGTAGCTAAAAAGGAACGAAAATTAAAAGAGTAGTATTCAAATAATATTTGAATTTAAGATATTTAGATAATTCAATTGTCATATGATCCAAAACATTCCGCTCAGCTATTATTTAGTAATCAGTACATTCATGTTCTTCATCGGCATCTATGGCTTTCTGACGCGCAGAAACCTGATTACAATGTTGATGTCTATCGAATTAATTTTGAATTCAGTCAATATCAATTTCGTCGCGTTTAATCGTTATCTCTATCCACAACAGCTTCAAGGGCATTTCTTTATGCTGATTGTCATTGCTGTGGCGGCTGCAGAGGCGGCTGTTGCCATTGCGATCATCATCAATATATACCGTAATTTTAAATCGATCGATGTGGAAAATGTCGATGAAATGAAATATTGAAAATTTAATAACCGAAAAGAGAATCATCAGTTATGGCCGATTATACTTACACTTTACTCATTCCGCTGATCCCGCTTTTTGTTTTTTTGCTGCTGGGACTAACGGGGCATAAAATGAAACCGCTTGTTGCCGGGTTGATCGGATCAACCGGTTTGGGGATTTCAGCGATCTTATCTTATGCCACTGCGTTTAAATATTTTATTGGATCACATGTTGCCGGAGCAGGCTACGCTTCAATAAAAGGATTCGAAGTTTCGTGGCTTCATCTTACTGATAAGCTGACAATCCACCTTGGGGTGTTGATTGATCCGATTTCGGTGATGATGCTTGTTGTTATCACGACAGTTTCGCTGATGGTTCATATTTATAGCATTGGCTATATGAAAGGGGATCCGGGTTTTTACCGTTTCTTCTCTTTTCTTTCCTTGTTTAGTTTTTCAATGTTAGGATTGGTACTTGCGACCAATATATTCCAGATGTATATTTTCTGGGAACTGGTTGGGGTTTCATCTTTTCTTTTGATTGGATATTATTACGAGAAGCCAAGCGCGGTCGCTGCTTCGAAGAAAGCCTTTATTGTTACCCGCTTTGCTGACCTTGGTTTCCTGATCGGTATTCTGATGTTGTCGTTCAATACAGGAACGTTCGATTTCCAGACATTGACAGATCCACACGGACCTGCGATTGCCTCTGCCGGTGGAGCAGCCTTTATGGGATTGTCAGTCTTAACATGGTCACTGATCTTTATCTTTATTGGTGGTGCCGGTAAATCTGCGATGTTCCCGTTTCATATTTGGTTACCAGATGCGATGGAAGGCCCAACTCCGGTTTCGGCTTTAATTCATGCGGCTACCATGGTTGTTGCCGGTGTTTATCTGGTTGCACGTCTTTTCCCTGTTTATGCACTTGGTGCGCCCGATGCCCTGATGGTTGTTGCGTGGGTCGGTGGATTCTCTTCGATTTTTGCAGCTGTGATTGCCTGTACGCAAACCGATATTAAAAGGGTTTTGGCCTTTTCGACAATGTCGCAGATTGGTTACATGATGCTTTCTCTCGGTGTTTCCGGTTACGGAGGCGAAGAGGGTTTGGGGTTCATGGCTTCCAACTTCCACCTGTTCACACATGCAATGTTTAAAGCATTGTTATTCCTCGGGGCAGGAGCTGTTATTCATGCCGTTCATACCAACGAAATTGGCGGTATGGGAAATCTTCGGAAACATCTTCCAATCACTCATATTACGTTTTTAATCGCGTGTGTTACTATCGCGGGCATACCTCCATTCTCTGCATTCTTCAGTAAAGACGAAATATTGGTAGCCGCATTTCACAGTAATAAACTGCTGTTCGCCATAGAATACATTGTAGCTGGTTTAACCGCTTTCTACATGTTCAGGTTGTATTACGGAATATTCTGGGGAAAAAACACCCAATATCATCACACACCGCACGAATCTCCGCTGGTGATGACTATTCCGTTGATGATCCTCGCATTTGGATCTGTATTTGCCGGATTTATCCCTTTCCATGCGCTGGTTACTTCCGATGGATTGCCATTTGAATCAAAAATTGACTGGTTGATCGCAATACCTTCCGTGCTGATTGGTGTATTAGGAATTGTAGTTGCAACGGTCATGTATAAGAAAGAAAATCCGCTTCCTGATAAAGTAGCCGGAACATTTAAACATCTGTACAAATGGGCTTACCATAAATTCTATTGGGATGAGATCTATTTGTTTGTAACACGAAAAATTATTTACCGCTATATATCTGAACCGATCGCATGGTTCGATCGTCACGTGATCGATGCTACAATGAACGGTATTGCAGGAATTACCCAATATTCAGCATATGCAATAAAGGGACTTCAATCGGGCAAACTTCAACAATATGGTTTTGTATTTGTCAGTGGTACCATAATTCTTGTTCTCATTTTTGTTTATCTAGTATAAGAAACTGAATTTAAGATGAATATACTGAATTTATTTATAATTGTTCCTGTGCTTACGGTCTGCGGAATCATGCTGACCAAGGATTTAAAGCAATCGCGACTGGTTTCAGCGATAGGGATGGGGGTTCAACTTATTTTAGCCTTTGTTTTGGTCTACCTTTATTTGGCCGAACGTGGTGCAGGAAATACCGCAACAATGCTGTTCATGTATGATGCAGTCTGGTTTCCGTCACTCAATATCCATTATGCACTTGGTGTTGACGGGATTTCTGTTGCAATGATTGCACTTACCGGGATTGTCGTCTTTGCGGGAATATTTGCTTCATGGAAAATGGAATTTCTGCCCCGGGAGTTTTTTATCTCGCTGATTATTCTGGCCACAGGGGTTTATGGTTTCTTTATTTCGATCGATCTTTTCACAATGTTCCTCTTCTATGAGTTAGCTGTAATCCCGATGTATATCTTAATTGGAATCTGGGGTACCGGTCCGAAAGAGTATTCCGCGATGAAGCTGACTCTGATGTTGATGGCTGGTTCCGCGTTGTTGCTCGTCGGAATACTTGGTATCTATTTCTTTTCAGCTCCGGCAGGCAGTCCGTTGACCTTTAATATCATGGAAATATCAAAGGTGCACATTCCAATTGAAATGCAACGGTTCCTGTTTCCGTTCACATTTGTTGGATTTGGAATACTTGGAGCGCTTTTCCCCTTTCACACTTGGTCGCCCGATGGTCATGCTTCTGCTCCAACCGCGGTTTCGATGCTTCATGCCGGGGTTTTGATGAAACTTGGTGGATACGGTGCATTTCGTGTTGCCATCTTTTTAATGCCGCAGGCAGCACAGGAGCAAGCCTGGATTTTCCTTATTTTAACTTCTATAAGTGTTGTCTACGGGGCCTTTTCAGCCATTGTGCAGACTGACCTTAAATATATCAACGCCTATTCTTCGGTAAGCCATTGCGGACTTGTACTGTTTGCCATTTTGATGATGAATCAGACCGCAATGAACGGTGCCATTATCCAGATGATCTCACACGGTTTGATGACAGCCCTTTTCTTCGCATTAATCGGGATGATCTACGGAAGAACACATACACGACTCATCAACGAGATGGGTGGTTTAATGAAAGTAATTCCATTCTTAGGAGTTGTTTATGTAATTGCAGGTCTTGCTTCACTCGGACTTCCCGGATTCAGCGGATTTGTAGCTGAAATGACAATTTTTGTCGGTGCTTTCCAGCACGTTGATGTTTTCCATCGCGTTGTGACGATTGTTGCTGCTTCATCAATTGTAATAACGGCCGTTTATATCCTGCGTGTTGTAGGAATTCTATTATTCGGACCGATAAAAAATCCCCATTTTCTCGAATTAACCGATGCAAAATGGTACGAACGGATTTCCACTATAAGTCTGGTTCTGGCTATTACAGCGATTGGAACAGCACCCTGGTGGCTTTCGAATATGATTAACTACAGCCTTGCACCGATTGTTGAAAGGATTTCCGCCGTTCAAGTAACCGGTTTATTTTAATTATTCAGTTTAATAAGTTTTAACTTATGAATTTTAGCGATATTCTGACAATGAGACACGAGCTGATGCTGACAATAATAGCATTGGTTGTTCTTATCATTGACCTGAACCTTCACAACAGGGACAAACATTTCATCATCCCGATAACACTTTCACTGTTTTTTATCCATACAGTGGTTGGTTTCTTACCATCGCAGCCAAGTACGCTTTTCGGTGGAATGTACCATACAACTGCGTTGATCGTTTTAATGAAAAACATCCTGAATGTAGGGGTATTGATCATTCTGTTGCAATCGGTAACATGGTTAAAGAAAGAGGAAAACCGGGAGAAAATCAGCGAGTATTTTATTCTGCTGTTTTCAACGCTGATCGGGATGTATTTTATGATCTCGTCGGGCGATTTTCTCATGTTTTATCTTGGACTGGAGCTTGCTACAATTCCAATCGCAGCATTGGCTGCCTACAATCATCATCAGACCAAGTCGGCCGAGGCGGGTATAAAATTGATCCTTAGTTCAGCTTTGTCTTCCGGAATTCTATTGTTTGGAATCTCCTTAATTTACGGTGCCACCGGATCGATCTATTTTGATTCCATTTCGCAGGTATATGCCAATACGCCTATGCAGGTTTTGGCGTTTATCTTTTTCTTTACCGGAATGGCTTTTAAAATATCGCTGGTTCCTTTCCATTTGTGGACGGCCGACGTTTACGAAGGTGCGCCAATCAACGTTACTTCCTATTTGTCTGTGATCTCGAAAGGGGCTGCAGCCTTTATTCTGATTATATTAATGTTCACGGTTTTCAATACGATTGCCCCTGTTTATAATCATATCCTTTACATGATTGCCGTACTGACAATGACGATTGGTAACCTGTTTGCACTTCGTCAGAAGAACATGAAGCGGTTCCTTGCGTTTTCATCCATTGCACAGGCAGGGTTTATCCTACTTGGGATATTAGGTGGAAATATTATGGGAATGACGGCCGTAATCTATTTCGTACTGGTTTATATCTTTTCAAACCTTGGTGCTTTCGGTGTGGTTTCGGCCATTTCAACGGTTACTGGTAAAGAGTCGATGGATGATTATGACGGACTTTACTCCACAAACCCTAAAGTTTGTCTGTTAATGATGCTTGCACTTTTCTCACTGGCAGGGATTCCTCCTGTTGCCGGGTTCTTTGGCAAGTTTTTCCTGTTTGCATCAGCTGCCTCTGCCGGTTATTACTGGCTCGTTTTTATTGCCGTATTAAACGCTACCATATCACTTTATTATTACCTGCTTGTTGTGAAGGCAATGTTTATTAATAAGAATGAAAAGCCATTGGCATATTTCAAGAGCGATTTGGCAACACGGACCGGATTGGTAATAAGTGCGCTTGGAATATTTGTTCTGGGATTCTGGAGCCAGATATACGAGATAATAAACAGTTTAAGTTTTGGAGTAATTCACTAAACTGCCTTTAACGAATTCTGCCTGGTTCAGAAATTATTTAATTTTAAGTTTGGAAGCGTAAATACACAAGATCATGACACTGAAAGCTAAACATATCGTTGAAGAAATTAACGGAACACGTTGTACCGTTGTCGAAAAAGGGGCAACATCCGATCGCGTTGATTTCCTGAAGAAATTGCTTGAATTCAATAAGTTCGAAGTTATTGTTGCTGCTGATGCAGTTGTAGAAGGATCACCTGCGCTTTTTACAATTGGTGTTACCGATCTTGTTTTTAATCCGGTAATTGCAGTTTATGAATTATCGCTCAAAACTCCTGACGGCGAAAAAGTATCTCCTGCTTACTGGAACCAATATTCAACCGACAGTGTTGATGAATATTGGGACTTTGTCAAGTAGATAGTGTGACTTTGAGAGGGAGAGACTTAGAGACATAAATGAGGGAATGGAAAATGCGATTATAAACCACATTTTTCATTCCCTCATTGTCTAATTGCCGAATCGTTACATTGTCCAATCGCTGTTGACCTTATACTGTAATCTCCACGATATTCCCGTCCGGATCCGCAATCGCGCTTTCGTAAAAACCATCACCTGTCAGTCTGGGTTCACCAATCACGCTGTATCCTGCTTCCCGAAATTGTGAAGTAAACACATTAACCCGCTCTTTTGATCCTACAGAAAAGGCGAAATGAGCCAATCCTGTTGATGCATTAGATTCCGGATGATCAAGATTGGGTTTGTTCATCAATTCGAGGCTGCACGCGCCATTTTCAAAAGTCAAAAAGTAAGATGAGAATTGTTTTACGGGATTGAAATACTTCTCATTCGATATTGCACCGAAGTATTTACAATAGAAATCTCGTAATATTTCCAGTTCATTCGTCCAAATTGCAATGTGTGAAATTTTCATTTCAATGATGTTAATGTATCGTAAATGAATTGACCTCAATCTTTGCCTTGATCTTCTCTATCAATAAAAAAACCTGTATTTCGTCATCAAGACTGAATCCGGGGTTATTATTTTCCGCAATATTTTTAACAAAATCAGCGATCTGCTCCTGTAAAGGATCGGGAGAAGTTTTTGACACGACCCTTTTTAATTCCCTTTCAGGAAAATAGCTTGTTTTATTCTTTAAGAAATCAAAAGTTGTAACCTGACCACGGTCGTGAATTGATAAAATATGCGTTTCGTTCTGCTCAATAAATTTAAGTGTCAATGTAGCAACCGAACCATTTTTGAAATTGATATGAATATTTAATACATCGGGTTGCCTTGATGGAACCGTACCGCAAAAAATATTCAGCTTATGAATAGGTGATCCGGCAGCCCTGAGAATCATCAGCAGATTGTTCTGCAGCAATTCGTTTAACCGGTTGGGTTTCGCCGGTGCATATTGTGTCGCTTCAATAAAACATGTGCGGTTGGTCTGGCTTCTGATTTTTTCCTGGAAAGGATGAAAAAGAAAGTCGTTCTGAATCTGAATATAGGTTCCGCCTTCACTTGCAAGGTGGATCAGTTGTTTACGTTCTTCAGTCGTAAGTATTAACTTGTCTGACAAAAATAAATGGCATCCGTTTCGTATGGCAAACGAAAGGTAATCAGAGGTACAGAAGGCCGGGTCCGCCACAATTAGCAGATCACATATTAACGGGATAATTTCAGGTGATGAAAATATGAGCGCCCGGTCAAAAGTGCGGTGCGTTTTCTTCCCGGAATAGAAAATTCCATTCCATTCCACTCCTTCTATCGCACGAAGTGAATTGAAAGGGAGCATTTCTGCTTCACCAGGTAGTATTATTGCCGCGCTTAACATTCTGAAACAAATATACTTTTATACTTAACCCTTTTCCCGTTACCCTTCCGGTATTTATCAACCATCGCATGTTGACAAAGACCGATTTTATGGTAATTTTGCGTTTCTTCTTTAATCAGCACCAACTTCTGGCATTGTTCTTCTCTGAATTTTTCAGTCAGGATGATAGGTGACTGGATAAAGTTTTAAATAATTTATGAATTTAAATGGCAAATGGTTCAGATAGATGATACTTTCAGGCATCAGGGAATGCGGCGCAAACTGGTCGCAGAAATCAAACAAAAAGGGATAACAGACGAGGGTGTACTCAATGCGATTGGTTCGATTCCGCGTCACTTGTTTATGGACAACAGTTTCATCCAGTTTGCATACACTGATAAAGCATTTCCGATTGCTTCGGGACAAACTATTTCACAACCATATACAGTCGCTTTTCAGACACAGTCACTGCAGATTAAGAAATTCGATAAAATTCTTGAAGTTGGTACAGGTTCCGGCTATCAGTCGGCTGTCTTATGCAAGATGGGTGCAACAGTTTATACGATTGAAAGACAAAAAGCATTGTACGATTTTGCCAGAAAACTACTTCCCACTCTGGGTTATCGTCCACAATTCTTTTATGGAGATGGTTATCTTGGACTTCCGACATATGGACCATTCGACAAGATTATTGTTACCGCCGGAGCTTCTTTCGTTCCCGAACCACTCAAACAACAATTGAAGATTGGCGGAATTATGGTCATTCCCGTTGGAAAAAGTGATTTGCAGATGATGAAAATCATCACACGCATCAGTGAGACCGAATATACGGAGGATGACAATGGCGGATTTGTATTTGTTCCGCTGTTAACGGGTTTGTCAGACTGATATAAGAACCGTAACTTTAAAATGTAATTCAGGATTCCTTGGAATTCCATATTCTCACAAATTCAAATATTTGAATTGCATTAAATAGATCATTATATTTGTTGAAAATTTGTTGGATCATGCCTACGTTATCAATGTTTTTTGGAATTATTATTCGAATGTATTATGCTCCAAAAGAACATAACCCACCACATATTCATGTTTATTATCAGGATTTTAAAGCTGTATTAAATATTTCAAACTGTGATTTGATGGAGGGCGAATTACCTTCCAAACAACTAAGACTCGTGATTGCCTGGATAGAGATTCATATGGATGAATTGATAGCCGACTGGAATTTATGTCAAAATGGAGAAAAGCCATTTTCAATTGAACCACTTAAATAAATTTAGGTATGTATCTGGCCGTGAAAAGTGTAACACCAATAAATAATTATAATCTTATCCTGACCTTCGAAAATGGCGAGAAACGTCGATTTGATATGAATCCATTTTTAGACAAAGGGGTTTTCAAAGAACTCAAGGATATTTCGAAGTTTAATTCGGTTAGATTGAGTTTTGATACAATTGAATGGGACAACGAGGCCGACATAGATCCTGAAATTCTTTATAAATTTAGTGTTTTGGTGAATGAATAAATTTACAAGCCTGAAATGTCAGACTTCCATCAATGTTGATAAATTAGGTTAAATCAGTCAAAACTACTCTTCCTCATTTTTGTATGATTTATTGTATATACAAACTACGCAATTTCAATCCAACCACTAATCCAATTTCAATCGTAATAATCAATACCGTACATCAGGAATGTACTATCTTTGACGAGCCTTAGCACATTCGGAAATTGAATGCCCGCTTTCAATTGAATTGTGTGTCGGCATGATGTTATTTATTTACGATGAAGCGAAAAATTAAAGATATAGAACTTGCCTTCTTAACGATTGATGATTACCAGGAATTAAAACAGGCAATGATCATTGCATATCAAACCATACCCAATCCATATTGGGAAGAATCTGAAATCCAGTCGTTACTCAATAAATTTTCTGAAGGACAAATTGTGATTAAGGTAAACGGACATATTGCCGGTTGCGCGTTATCAATCATTATCGATCACGAAAAGTTTGAAGAACAACATACCTACAAAAAAGTAACGGGAAATTACACCTTTAACACACATACCAAAAACGGAGATACGTTATATGGGATTGATGTGTTTATCAAGCCTGAATTCAGAGGACTTAGGCTTGGAAGGCGCTTGTATGATTACCGCAAGGAACTTTGCGAAAAGCTGAATTTAAAAGGGATTGAATTTGGCGGCAGGATTCCCAATTATCACAAGTATCAGGAGGAATTGAGTCCTAAAGAATATATTGAGAAGGTAAAATCGAAGAAAATATCCGATCCGGTCCTCAATTTCCAGTTATCGAATGACTTTTATCCGGTACGAGTTTTAAAGGGATATCTTGATGGCGATGCCCAATCGAATGAATATGCCGTATTGTTAAAATGGGACAACATCTATTACGAAAAGCCATCAAAGCGTGCGAAGGATATAAAGAAAATTGTTCGTCTTGGTTTGGTGCAGTGGCAAATGCGACCCTATAAGAATATCAATGAACTGATGCAGCAGGCCGAATACTTTGTAGATACATTAAGTGCCTACAAAAGTGATTTTGCGTTGTTTCCCGAGTTTTTCAATGCGCCGCTGATGGCTCAATACAATCAGCTGAGCGAGGCAGATGCGATCCGGAAGCTGGCAGAATATACAGAACCTATCATCCAGGAGTTCTCGAAGCTTTCCATCGCCTATAATATCAACATCATCACGGGAAGTATGCCCGAACTGGTGGGCGATACGCTTTATAACGCCGGATATTTGTGCAGGCGCAATGGTTCTGTCGAACGGTACGAAAAGCTGCATATGACGCCCGACGAAGTAAAAGCATGGGGGATGACTGGCGGGAATAAAATACAAACCTATGATACCGATTGCGGTAAGATTGGAATCCTTATTTGTTATGATGTTGAGTTTCCCGAGGTATGCCGTTTACTTTCTGATGAAGGAATGGATATTTTGTTTGTCCCATTCTTAACCGATACCCAGAATGGTTATTCACGCGTCAGGTATTGTGCACAGGCACGTGCAATCGAGAACGAATGTTATGTGGCGATTGCTGGCAGTGTTGGGAATTTGCCGAAGGTTCATAACATGGATATTCAGTATGCACAATCGATGGTGTTTACTCCCTGCGATTTTGCGTTTCCCACAACAGGAATCAAATCGGAAGCAACCCCAAATACGGAGATGATCTTAATCTCCGATGTCGATTTAGACCTTTTAAGGGAGCTTCATAGCTTTGGAAGTGTAAAAAATCTTAAAGACCGGCGCCTTGATCTTTATGAATTAAAGAAACGATAGCTTTGGGTATTGTTCTGTTGTCATCGAAAAGAAATAAGTTAAAGAAGAACGCATGAACTATTTGTTGATTGCTTTGATGTGGACAGGATACTGCGCACTGCATAGTTTTCTGATAAGTATAGGATTCACTAACTTAATGAAGCGCTCTTTAAAAGAGTATTATGCCTTTTACCGCCTTTTTTACAATGTTATTTCAGTGGTTTTGTTGATACCATTATTACTTTACACATTACAAAAGGAGGGCGAAGCAATTATTTCCTATTCATTACCATTGACAATCATCCGGTATCTGCTTATTTCAATTTCCATGTTGATTGTGATGAAGGCATTTTTCTTCGACTATGATTTTTTAACTTTTTTCGGGATACGTCAATTACTGGAATCCGGAAAAAACAAATCACGCGAAGAATATTCGAGTGAAATCAAGAAAAAAGGATTGTTAGGAATCGTCAGGCATCCGATGTATTTTGGTTTATTGCTTTATTTATGGTGCCAGACCATCACATTCATGGATCTCATGGTAAACATCATTCTTACGATCTATATTATTATCGGAACGTATCTCGAAGAGAAAAAACTTGTTATGGAATTTGGTGATACCTACATCAACTATCAGCATGAAGTGCCCATGTTAATCCCATTTACAAAGGCAAAAGGCTGATTCGATTTAATTATTGATAAGATTTCCTTTTAGTTTGTGTTTTTAACACAAAGGACACGAGGGATTTTCACAAAGTTCACAAATCAAGAATATCTGCTGCTTTTACTTTGTGTCCATTGTGCATCCTTTGTGACCATTGTGGTTATAATATCTTTTGAGATTGCATCATTTGTTTCGCGACCTGTTTTCTGCAAATCCGAAATCCCCTCCATCCGAAATTATAAAGCATGCAGATGATTAGTACCTCTTTTAATGACCTGCTTAAATAATATGATTATTTTTGATGGAAATCTAATTGCAAAATAGTGCATTTGCCGGAAGAATTCAAAAGGCTGGCATTATCTTTAGTGGTCTATAAACAAGTTAACAATCAATCTGATAAAAAATTGAACACTAAAATAAATTAAACAGTTATGAGAAAAATAATTGTTCTCCTGTTAATGTTGTCGGTTTGTTATTCCGGAAATTGCCGGATCGTGAAAAAACAAATCCCGGATAACCTGGTTGTGCTTACTTTCGATGATGCAACTGCAAGTCAATATTCAGTTGTGGCTCCGTTGTTAAAACAATTCGGATTTGGTGCGACATTTTTTGTGTGTGAGTTCCCAACAAAGTCTGCAGACAGGTCGGCCTATATGAATTGGCAACAGATAAAGGAATTGGATAGAATGGGATTTGAAGTGGCTAATCATACGCGTACCCATGTTGGCGTCAGCAAAATACCAAAGGAACAGCTGATTGAGGAACTCAATTATATTGAACGCAAATGCGATTCACTGGGGATTGAAAAACCATCCAATTTTGCTTATCCCGGTTACGATCTCAGTCTCCCTGTGATGAAAATTTTGCAGGAGAAAGGATACAAATTTGCACGTGCGGGTGGAAGTCGTGCTTATGATCCATTAACTGATTCTCCGCTGCTCGTACCAAGCTGGGCGATGAATGCCACCAATAAGAAACAAATCATGGCGGCATTTAATGAAGCCAGGAATGGCCGGATTGTCGTCTTAACAATTCATGGTGTTCCCGATGTTGAGCATCCGTGGGTGAACACGCCGCCCGAATTATTCAAGGAATACCTGCAATACCTTTCGGAGCATCACTTTAAGGTTCTTTCACTCCGTGATTTGAACAATTACATGAATGTTGATGAAGCAATCAAAACGATTGTTCCTGATCTGAATAAACCACTCAAAAACTAAACCTGTTATGAAACAAATTGTAATGTTTTTCCTTTTGTTTGTTTCGCTGCATTCGTCAGCGCAGCAAATCATCAGCCTGTATCCGTCCGCCATTCCCAACAGCAAACCTTATCCGATGAAAGAGATAAGAATGGAGAATAACGGCCAGTTTTTGGGATACCGAAATATCGCATCGCCAACATTGAATGTTTATCTTCCGGATGAAAAAACAGCAACAGGAACAGCCGTAATTATTTGCCCGGGTGGCGGATATGGTATGGAAAGTTATCGCCTCGAAGGAACCATCATTGCGGAGGCATTTGTGAGCCAGGGAATCGCCGCTTTCATTCTGAAATACCGTTTGCCGAGTGATTCCACGATGATTGACAAAACAATCGGACCTTTGCAGGATGCACAGCAGGCGATTAAAACAGTGCGTGAACATGCAGCGGAATGGAAACTGGATACTGCGAAGATTGGTATAATGGGATTTTCTGCCGGAGGTCATTTGGCATCAACAGCCGGAACACATTTCGACAAATCATACATTCCCAATGAAGAAAAAATAAGTTTGAGACCCGATTTTATGATCCTTATTTATCCTGTTATCAGTATGACAGATGAATTAACACACAAAGGTTCGCGCGAAAATTTATTGGGAAAGGCTCCCAATGCGGCGCAGATAAAACTATTTTCAAATGAATTGCAAGTGAACGCCAATACCCCGCCTACCTGGCTGACACATACGGGCGATGACAAAGTTGTAACTGTGGAGAATAGTATCCGCTTTTACCAGGAGTTGATCCGGAATAAAGTTGCTGCCGAAATGCACCTTTACCCGAAAGGTAATCATGGTTTTGTTTTGAGTTTACCCACTGACGAATGGATGCAACCACTGTTCGCCTGGATGAAGAAAAGTGGTTTCGTTAAATGATAGTTATCAAATTTTACACGAAGGGAAGTAATGGAGATGATTTATTCGAGTCATGAATCCTTGCTATAGCACCCATCCTGGCTTCTCAGGTACTTAATAGATTTATAAAGTGATAGATTTATTAAGAATTGATAGTAAATGAAATATAAATTTTAAATTTACCGCTATCCGAAATATTTAAGCTGCCACCAGAATGAAATTTTTTTTTTTGACTTGTGTTGCTTTAATAATGAATCAGCCTGTTCTGAACTTCAAAATACCAAGATGAAGAATCTGTTAATCTGTACGGCAGTTTTTGCGACGATTCTATTAGCCTGCACCAGGAAGCAAGAACAGAAAAGTCAAAACACTTTTGATCCTAAATCAATTGAAACAACAGGTTATGTTGTACCAAAAGACAGTATGACTGAACCAAGAGTCATACTGATTGATGAAAGCAAACCCATTAAAACGCCCGCATACAAGCTTGCAATGATTTCTGCCAACACGAATGTTTATGTCGCAGGAATACCCAAAACTATTTTAGCGGGGATACCCCGTTTAATTACACCTGGAACGGACACTTTCCCGCTACCTAAAATTGCTCCTGCGATTGAAAAGCCTTTTATTGCGGGAATACCCGAAGTCATTACAGCCAAATATGCCCAGATAAAAGACAACAACCCACAGAATTTTTGTTCCTTCAGCAAGCTGCAGGGCTTAAAGCACGACGTTATACGCTGTATGTTACAAGACAATGATGGAAATCTCTGGTTCGGCACTTATGGCGGAGGTGTTTCGAAGTACGACGGGAAATCTTTTACCAATTTTACTGAAAAAGAAGGTTTAGCAAATAATACAGTATTGTCAATTTTACAAGATAAAAGCGAAAATATATGGATCGGCACTTATAGCGGAGGTGTTTCAAAATATGATGGAAATACGTTTACCAATTTTGCCGGTAAAGAAGGCTTTTCAAATAACTCCGTCAGGTCAATTATACAGGATAAAAACGGAAATCTCTGGTTTGGCACAGAAGGCGGAGGGTTATTGAAATACGATGGGAAATCTTTTACCCATTTTACTGAAAAGGAAGGCTTGTCAAATAATATGGTTTCGACCATTTTACAGGACAGAAACGGAAATATCTGGATTGGCACTGATGGTGGTGGCGTATCGAAATACGACGGAAAATCATTTGCCAATTTTACTGAGAAAGAAGGCTTATCGAATAATAAGATCCTGAAAATTATTCAGGACAAAAGCGGTAACATTTGGTTCGGAACGGATGGCGGAGGTGTATTGAAATACGATGGGAAAACTTTTACCAATTTTACCGAGAAGGAAGGTTTGTCAAATAATGTTGTCTGGTCAATTTTAGAAGATAAAAGCGGAAACCTTTGGTTTGGAACTTATAGCGGAGGTATTTCGAAATATGACGGGAAATATTTTACCCGTTTTACTGAGAACGAAGGCTTATCAAAGAACTTCGTATGGTCAATGTTAGAAGATAAAAGCGGAAACTTATGGTTCGGCACTTATGGTGGAGGTGTCTCTAAATTCAATGGAAAAATATTTACCAATTTTACCGAAAAGGAAGGCTTGCCGAATAATTTAATCTTGTCATCCATTCAGGATAAAAATGGAAACCTGTGGTTTGGAACTTATGATGGAAGTATCACTAAATACGATGGAAAATCTTTTACCAGTTATAGCGAAAAAGAAAACCTGTCAAATAATTCAGTCAGGGCAATTTTAGAAGACAAAAATGGAAATTTTTGGTTTGGAACTGATGGCGGTGGTGTTATGAAATACGATGGCAAAACTTTTATCCATTTTGCCGAAAAAGAAGGGTTATTAAATAATCAGGTCATGTCAATTTTGGAGGACAGGCTTGGAAATATTTGGTTCGGTACTTATGATGGCGGTGTCTCGAAATACGATGGAAAATCGTTTACCAATTTTACTAAAAAAGAAGGGTTGTCAAATAATAGAGTCGTTTCGATTTTACAGGACAAACGCGGAAACCTTTGGTTTGGTACCGACGGTGGAGGTGTCACCATGCTCAGCGAGGATGGGAAAACTTTTACCCATTTTACCCAAAAAGAAGGGTTATCAAATAACAGGGTCTGGTCTATTGTGCAGGACAAAAATGAGAACCTTTGGTTCGGTACTTTTGGAGGGGTTTCCCGGCTCAGTAAGAATTTAAAATCCATTACCCGTTTTACCGCAAAAGACGGTCTGTCAAATGATTTTATTTTTAGCATGTATCAGGACAAGAAAGGGAATTTGTGGTTTGGTACTCGTTTTGGCCTCGATAAACTCTCCGCAAATAATCACTTAAAGCTGGATGAAATTCTTGATAAAAGTAAGTCTGTTTCCGGAGATTCAGGGGTAAAAGAGAAGGAGGTATACTTTAAAAATTATGACTACGAAGATGGATTTCTTGGTATTGGCGTTAACGGAGGCAAAACGATTTGCGAGGATAAAAACGGGACGATCTGGATAGGTTCCAACGACCGGCTTATTGCATATCACTCCGAAGGTGATAAACCAGACACCATATCGCCCAATTTGCAATTGACAAACATTGAATTGTATAATGAAAAAGTTGAATGGATAAATTTAACGGATAGCAGGAAAGGGAATAATCCGATTGTTGCAAAAGATACCGCAATAACGTTAAGAAATGGTGCTGTAATACATGATTTTGAGTTTGATGGAATTACAAAATGGTATGGTTTGCCCGGAAAGTTAAGCCTGGCTTACAACAATAACTACCTTACATTTATATATATTGGTATAACTCAGTTGCAAAGTCAGAAAGTTAAATACAAATACAAATTAGAAGGATTCGACAAAAATTGGAGCGCTGTCACAAATCGTACCGAAGCTCCTTACGGTAACCTGCCAAGTGGCACCTATACTTTTAAAGTCAAAGCAGTGAACAGCGAAGGCTATTGGAGCAATGAACTTAGCTATCATTTTACAATTCGCCCTCCGTGGTGGGGAACGTTAGGATTCCGGATTGGAATGTGGCTTCTGATTATAACCTGTTTGTTGAGCCTCTATTACTGGCGTGTGGCGTCGCTTAAAAAACAACGGAAGCAGCTTGAAATTGTTGTGATGGAAAAAACCATTGAAGTGGTGAAACAAAAAGATGAAATACTTATTCAAAAAGATGAACTTGAAATAGCGAATGCAACAAAAGATAAGTTTTTTGGCATTATCGCCCATGATTTGAAGAGCCCTTTTAATTCCATCATTGGTTTCAGCAGGCTTCTTTCGCAACAGGTTAAGGATAGAGATCTTGAAGGTGTTGATGAATATGCCAATATTATTATAGATTCATCCAATAGAGCAATGGACTTGCTGACGAATCTAATGGAATGGGCGCAATCGCAAACGGGCAAGATCACGTTCAAACCGGAGTATTTTGAAATGGTGGACTTCATCAATGATATTCTGCCAATATTCAATGATATAGCCAGATCGAAATCGATTATCATCAAAAACAACTTGCCTGACAGCCTTCTTGTTTATGCAGATAAAGCCATGATCAGCACTGTCTTCAGAAATCTGATTTCAAATGCGGTTAAATTTACCAAACATGGTGGAGAGATAATCATTTTTGCAGAGAGAAGGCAAAACGAAATAATCGTATCGGTTAGTGATAATGGTGTCGGAATAGTAAAAAGTAGAATTAATAAAATCTTTAGGCTTGATGAGGTCTACTCAACCGCCGGTACCGACAAAGAAAAAGGAACAGGTCTGGGGTTAATCCTTTGTAACGAGTTTGTTGAAAAACACGAGGGCAAAATTTGGATCGAAAGTGAAGTGGGAATCGGATCAACGATTTATTTTACTTTACCTTTTTCTTTTATAATAAAAAACCAAATGCCGCTTTCCGGACAACTGCATTAATTCATGGATGAAGGAGTTCCTGGTTATTCATACCGATATTATTTAAATAATATACCTGCCGTAAATTTCAAGATGTCCTTGAATAATATGATCGTTTTTAATGGAAGTCCGTTTGCCAAAGGTACAAATAGACAATAGGTAAAAATAAAAAGTGGAGACTTGAAATCACTTCAAAAACGGGGCGCCACCGAAAAGCCTTATGAATCGGGAAACAATAAAACAACTAAATGAACTTGTATTTGAAAGTTTTAAGAAACTAAGCTGTTTTTAACGGAAGAGCAAGAAGGCGGGAATTCTGGATGTTTACCTTGTTCAATTTTGTATTCCTTACGATCGCTGCGATTATTGATAATGTTTGGGATGTCACTTTTGATGATAATCTGATTGTTTGGGGAACTACTTTTAAAATTAAAACTACTCTTTTTGGATATGGTGTTACACCCAACGGTTATGTTTGTCTTATATATTCTTTAGCTGTTTTAATTCCGGCGGTTGCCGTTTTAGTCAGGCATCTTCACGATGTCGGGAAAAGTGGTTGGTATTCACTGATCCCTGTTTACAATTTGATTTTAGTTTGTACCGGCGGAAACAAAGGCGACAATTTATATGGTGCTGAATTCAAACCGGTTGTTTAATAGAGAAAGGAAAACCTGACTTAATTCTGCAATCCGCCACTTTTCATTTTTTAAGCCGTTTGGCATAAAATTAATCTAAAGCTAAAATGAAAATCCTGATTATTCTTATTCTTCTGTTTCAAACTGTCAATTTAAACGCTCAGAAAAACTTGTATAAAGATATGGATCTTTATAATCTGGGATTGAAGTATCTTGATAGTGCGAAATATGATATGGCCGTTCAGAATTTTAGTAAAGCCATTGATTTAAATCCAGGAAATACAATTTATTTTTACAAACGTGGACATACCTATTATAATATGGGCAGCTACGATTTGGCCATTTCTGATTTTGCTCATTGTTCAGAGGTCCTACCCGATGAAGCGGAGTACCATTATTTAGTTGGAATGTGTAATGAGAAGTAAAACAAAATTGATACCGCATTGGTCAATTATAACAATGCAATTATCGTTAATCCGTCCGAAATAAGATATTTCAAATGCAGGGCAAATCTCTGTTACAAAATGAAGGATTACCTGAAGTCTATCGCTGACTATAATCAGATACTGGTATTAAATCCCAACGATGGAAACGCCTATTTTTACAGGGGTGTTTCCAAATATAAATTAAACGACAAGGTAAGTGCGTGCGAGGATTGGAACAATGCATTAATAAATTCATTTCCAAAAGCTGCAGAATATATCAATAAAATATGTGCCAGGGATGTCAAAACTGAAAAATGACAATTGTTGTTTTCAATTGAAATAGCCATGATTGAAAATCACATTTCAAAAATGAAAAAATCATCATGACTATTCCATGCGATCTTTAAAAAACGAATTATTTAGCTTTGAAAATAAAAAAATCACCAATTGATTTTTGATCAAATCTGCCCAATATTATAATCCTAAACCTCCAATTTCCCGTTTTTCGATCCCTTCGATATCGATTCTTTAATCCGCTCATGCCCCAACCCTTGCGCACAAATCCACTGTTTATGCGGATTTTTAAAATATTTGCAATTAGATTCAAAAATAATTCAAAAAATATTTTTGAATCTAATTGCAATTACATAACTTTGATAGGAAATCTAACAGATAGTACTCGCAATAAAGACATTCAACCCTTCCTGCTGATAAATTCGTTCTTTAAAATGTTGAAACATTCAGGCATTGTTCGCGGAACTTTCATCAATTTTTAAAAAAAAAGCCAAATAAATTGATTTGGGTTCCATTCAAATTGAATACAGTCCAACTGAACTGATTTGAGTTCCATTCAAATTGAATACAGACCAAATGAACTGATTTGAGTTCCATTCAAATTGAATACAGTCCAGCTGAACTGATTTGGGTTCCATTCAAATTGAATACAGTCCAAATGAACTGATTTGGGTTCCATTCAAATTGAATACAGTCCAAATGAACTGATTTGGGTTCCATTCAAATTGA
>JANXZJ010000096.1 GCA_025355585.1 Mariniphaga sp.
CTTAAAAATTACGGCAATGCAATTAACAAAAGCAGAAGAACAGGTGATGCAGATTTTGTGGGAAATGGGAGAGGGGCTTGTCAAGGACGTCCGCGAGAAGTTCGATGATCCCAAGCCTGCAAGGAATACGGTATCGACTGTAATCAGGATTTTGGAGAAGAAAGGGTTTGTCGGGCACAAGGATTACGGCAAAGTGTTTGTCTATTATCCGCTCGTGATGAAAAAAGAGTATTCGGGAAAGCAGCTGTTTGGTTTGCTGCACGATTACTTTAATAACTCGTTTCCCGCGATGGCATCGTACTTTGCCCGCGAGAAAGACCTTTCGATCAAAGATCTTGAACAATTGCTTGAGGATACCAAAATGGAACTGGCGAAACGCAAAAAAACCGACTAACATGGAATCACTTGGATTGTACCTTTTAAAATCGGCCGTCTGGCTGACTGGTTTCACACTTGTTTTCCTGATGGTTTTACGCAACGAGCGGTATTTCCAGCTCAATCGCGCATTCCTTCTTTCAGGAATTTTTGCTTCAATCGTTCTCCCTCTTTACACCTGGCATTATGCTGTGATTTTGCCTTCACTGCCTGCCCCTGAAATTTCTTTCCCGGAATTATCAGAGCAGCCTTTTATTACTACCCCTGTAACTGCCCCCTCTACGGGTATTCCCTTTTATTGGTGGCTTTATGGCATTGGAATTGCCTTTTTAGCATTTCGGCTAATGTGGCAAACCATTATGGTTATCATTAAATTACGCAGATCAGGCTATGTTAAACACGGTTCAATAAAACTGATCCGTACTCCTGAATTTGCAGCTTCATTTTCATTCTTCTCCTTCGTTTTTGTCAATCCTTCAACATCTGATATTGAAATGGAAGAGATCGTGAATCATGAAAGCGGGCATATTCAAAAACGTCACTGGTTCGATCTGTTGCTTGTCGAATTGCTTCGTATGCTGCAATGGTTTAATCCTTTTGTATGGATTTATGCTCATCTTGTCCGTCAGAATCATGAATATATGGCAGATGAAATGGCTTTGCAGCGCACTTCAAATCCTGCAATCTATCATGCAACATTGCTGAACCAGATGCTTGGCATGCCGGTAATTAACCTTGCCAATTCATTTAATTATTCACTCAACAAAAAAAGATTTAAAATGATGAAAAAGAAAATAGATTCCCCATTCAGAAAACTCAGGATGCTGCTCGTATTGCCTTTAGTGGCGATGGTTTTCTATGCTTTCGCGAAACCGGAGTACATTACTCCTCAAACTTCCCTTAATGAAAAAGTAAATATTGTAAATGCTGGAAAAGATGTCAAAGGAAATGTTAGTGACGCTGATGGAAAACCCTTACAAGGGGCGAATCCCGGAAAACAAAATGGTAAATCCGTCGATGTTAATTATGTTGTTCCCATGGAATTCAGTTTAAAGTCTGCGGATGTAAAAGCGAAGGAACAAACTGATAATACCGAAACGCATAAACAGGCAAATTTAATTGTCAAACCCTCGATGGGTATACAAATTTTACCCCGACGTCTTATTTTCGAAGGAACAAAGAAATCAATCGATTTAAAACTGATCAACGACAACAAAGATTCAGTTAGATATACTATGGGGTTAATCAATTACCAAATGTCTGAAGATGGCTCCTTTCGGGAGATAAATACCCCCGGCCCAAATGATAAATTCGCTGATAAATACCTTAATCTTTCTGCTCAACCCATATTGATTGGACCTGAAGATGAAAAAACGGTCAATATTAGTTTAACGGGAACAGGTGGATTGACAAACGGAGAGTACCGCTCGCATCTTTATTTCAGATCAGTATCAAAGGATGAAAAAGCTTTTGGATACTCGATACCTGTGATTATCCGTATCGGTGAATTGTCCGCGAAGGTAATTCTTTCGGATATAAAGCTGGAATTTGCCAATGACATTGTAAGTAAATTTGAATTTACTTTTAACCGGTCAGGGGATAAGTCAGTTTATGGTGATCTGCAGGTCAATTATATCTCTACTCAGGGGAAAAGCACTTCGGTTGGAAATGTTAAAGGTATTGCTTTATATGCGCCAAACCTGATCAGAAGATTTAATTCCATGCAACTGAAAAATAAGGATGGAATTAATTATCACAGCGGTAAATTGCAATTGATCTATTCTTCGCAAGAGAATAATGAAAAGTATGCAGAAGCGGAACTTACGCTTCAGTAATTAATTTTGTGTTGACTGGCAACACTGATTAAAAAAAGGATTGACACTTAAAAATTACGGCAATGCAATTAACAAAAGCAGAAGAACAGGTGATGCAGATTTTGTGGGAAATGGGAGAGGGGCTTGTCAAGGACGTCCGCGAGAAGTTCGATGATCCCAAGCCTGCAAGGAATACG
>JANXZJ010000129.1 GCA_025355585.1 Mariniphaga sp.
TGTATGTTGTCAGATTGAAAATGGACTGATTTTATGGCTGCATATTCACTTTGTTTGCAAATGATGTGGAGCGGTACTACGCCACTAAGGTCAAATGCTCGTGAACGAACGTTCAACTCTAAGATTCATTCTACTAAAAACAGGAGAATTTAATTCTGTTAATGAACCTTTTTTGATGACTTTGGTTGTGCTTTCAGTAATTTTAGTGATGGATTCAGTAAAAACCAATTCACCTAAACTGTCAGGACATGAAGGCTTATCGGGCCATTTACTGCGTACTCTTAGTGGTGCTATTGATGCCGGTCTTGTTGAATTGCAAAAAGCAATCGATTCCGACTGACGCGCTTCCGATTGTCACTACGCATGCTGTTCCCGCTGAAATAGGTGCAGTAAGTGTTTTCATGGGAGGAGAGATCGTTTCAGAAGGTAGTTCCATTGTTACCGATAAAGGCGTTTGCGTTAGCACAAATCAAAACCCGACCCTTGCAGATGGTCATTATCCCGCTGGTTATGGGAAAGGTGGTTTCGCTGTGTGGGTTGCCGTAAGTCCTGGTACTACTTATTATGTAAGGGCTTATGCAATCAACGCAAATGGAACAGCTTACGGTAATCAGGTAACTGCTGCAATTCCGGGTAATTTACCAACTGTATACACCTATATCGCTTTAACTGCAGGTTCAACCTCCGCGATATGTGGCGGGACAGTACTTTACGATGGAGGGGCGGTGGTAACTGCCCATGGATTCTGTTGGGGAACCGCTCATAACCCTACAATTAACGACAATAAAACATCTGACGGTTCAGGCCTTGGATTTTTCGTTAGCACCATTTGGGGGTTTTCGCCCAATACGAACTACTATTTCAGGGCCTACGCTACCAATAGCACAGGCACAAGTTATGGGGATGAGATTACTTTTGTACTTGAACAATTTAACGGACCAACAGTCACCGATATCGATGGCAATATCTATCATACTGTAACTATTGGCACACAGGTCTGGATGGTCGAAAATCTCAGGACAACAAAGTACAGGAATGGTGACCCGATTTCCAATATTACAGAAGACCTGGGAATGCCAAAAGGGATCCATGGCTATTCTGACTATGAGCATGATCCAAATTATTCAACAATTTATGGGCGGTTATACGATTGGTATGTTGTTACGGACAGCCGGGGCATTGCTCCTGAAGGTTGGCATGTACCCAGTGAAACAGAGTGGACCACGCTGACTGATTACCTTACAAATAACGGATATGGTTACGAAGGTAGTGGAGACGATATTGCAAAATCAATGGCGTCAAAATCAGGTTGGGAACCTTACTCATTCAAGGGATCTGTTGGTAATGATCAGTTAAGTAACAACAGAAGTGGATTTACAGCTCTTCCGGGTGGCGGGCGTTTCTTCGTGACTGGCCCACATACTAACACTGGATTTTATTTCTTACGTATTGGTATCGAAGGACACTGGTGGAGCACAACTGTACCGACTATGTATGGACAAGGCGGAAGCCGGGAAATAGGTTACGATTGGAACGCAATTGGAGGATTTACTACCATTGAGGACGATGGGTATTCGGTACGATGTATAAAAGATTGAAGAATTATACCTGTTTGATCGTGCTTCCCCTTGTCAGTTTTTTTTTACTTCCATTTCTGGTTTCAATACACTTAAGCAGAATAGTTCTAAACAATTTCTGATGATTCCTGTTTCTTGAGAGACAGCAATGGTAGACCTGGTTTATCGGGCAACCGTTCAGTCAATTGAATTGAAAATTTAAATCCATTTAATATGAAGAAAATCCTCTTTTTGATGATTACAATGGTATTCATAGGATCCTGCCAGTCAAATCCAAACAAGAATTCAAATTCTGTCATGGTTATTGCACCTGATAAGGACAATGCCGGACTGAAACTTCCCGACGGTTTTTCTGCGCTTATTTATGCTGATAAAATTGGCCATGCCCGGCACATCGCGATTAACACAAACGGTGATGTATACGTCTCGCTGAGTGATGTGAAAAACGGCGGCGGTATCGTTTGTCTTCGCGACGAGAATAAGGACGGAAGGGCTGATGTGATTAAATACCATGGTATTTTTGACGGAACAGGGATTAAAATTCACAACGGCTATATTTATTTTGGTGCCGATACAATCGTTGTACGGTATAAGCTTGCTGAAGGAGAATTGGTTCCGGCTGCTGCACCCGAGGTGATTGCAAAAGGTTTCACACCTCAGAACCAACACGCTACCAAGCCGTTTACATTCGATCAGAACGGGAATATGTACGTAACTGTCGGCGCTCCGTCGAATGCCTGCCAGGTTCAGGACCGCACCAAAGGTTCACCGGGCATTGATCCTTGTCCGATTCTCGAACAGCATGGCGGGATATGGCGGTTTAAAGCAGATGTACTAAACCAGGACCAGGCCAAAGATGGTTACCGTTATGCAACAGGCATCCGAAATGCTGTTGCTATTTCGTGGAACGATGTTGAAAATAGTTTGTTTGCACTTCAGCATGGACGCGACCAACTTGGGTCGTTCTATCCTGAAATGTACACCGATGAACAAAGTGCACAGCTTCCGGCCGAAGAGTTTTTGTCCGTCAAAGAAAAATCAGATTTTGGCTGGCCTTACTGTTATTACGATCCGATGCTCAAATTAAAAGTGCTTGCTCCTGAATATGGCGGTGATGGCAAGAAACCAGGAAGATGTTCGAATGCAGAGAATCCAATCATGGCATTTCCTGCCCATACAGCTCCGAATGATTTACTCTTTTACACAGGAAGTATGTTCCCCGAAAAATATAAGAACGGCGCTTTTATTGCCTTTCATGGTTCGTGGAACCGTGCACCGCTTCCACAGGAGGGATATTACGTGGCTTTTGTTCCGTTTAAAGGAGGTGTTCCTTCGGGTGATTGGGAAATCTTTGCCAATGGTTTTGCGGGCATTGGCGAGGTGATGAGTCCGGGTGATGCCAAACACCGTCCTTGTGGATTGGCCCAGGCGCCCGATGGTTCACTGTTTGTCTCGGATGATTCGAATGGCCGCATATACCGGATTTCATACAAATGAACGTAATTCAGGTGTAAAACATAAAGGTTGTCTCAGAAGAAAAAATCAACCACATGGGACACAACGGATTTATATAAAGGTCATAAATTGAGTATTTTAACCTTGTGCACATTGTGCATCCTTCGTGTGCTTAGTGTTTAGAAATAACTTTTAAGCCGATCTTCTTTAACCTTTTAAATTATTCTATGAACAGGATTATTAAACAATTAATATTTAGTGTGGTATCGGGTGTATTTGTTATTTCGTACATGAACAGCAATGGAAATGAGAAAGCAGAGGCTGTTCGTTCAGAACCACCAGTGAAGGAAATCTCCGGTAACCGACCTGCGGAACCAGCTGCCAAAGAGCATCCGGGCAAGGCTGTTTATATAAAATACTGCCTGGTTTGTCACCAGGCGAGCGGATCGGGTGTCCCGGGGATGTTTCCGCCACTAAAGAAAGGAAGCTGGGTAGGAAAAGATCCCAAAGAGTTGGTTCTCATTATCACGAAGGGGCTCAGCGGAAAAGTTGAAGTGAATGGTGAAGTTTATAAAAGTGCAATGCCTCCGCAGGCGCAACTAACCGATAAGGAGATTGCAGATGTGCTTTCGTACGTGCGGTCAGATTTCGGCAATAGTTTTAAGCCTGTTGATGTTGAATTGGTTAAAAAGGTCAGGAGCGGAAAATAAATAATAATATTAACCTTAAAGGGAGAAAATAATAACAATTTTAAAAAAGGAAGAGAATGAAAGAATATATGCTGTACATCCGAAATGCGAAGGATGCCAAGCTTTCGTTGAAAGCGGAACAGCATCTTGCATTTATAAAAGAATGTGAAAGTTATATTGCTATTTTAAAAAGAGAAAGCAAATTAATAGCAGCACAACCAATTGTAAGAGAGGGTGTCCTACTTAGAAAATCGGAAAACGGCTGGATAGAAACCGATATTGCATCCGATCCGGAAACACAAGTTGGATACTATCATATTGTGGCGAATAACATTAACGAAGCAATTAAAATTGCGAAGGACAATCCCGAATTTAAATATGTGCCTTCAGCAACGATTGAAGTAAGGCCCGTAAAGACAAAGGAAAGTGATACAGGTTTTGTTTACCCGACAAAAAAATAACGCGATGTCATTCCATGCATATTTAGACAACATAGAAGCCAAGACCGGCAAAAACATTGAAGATTTTAAAAAACTTGCCGAAGAAAAAGGTTTTTTGCAAAACGGTAAATTAAATCCGATGGTAAAAGCCGGTGAAATAGTAGCCTGGTTAAAAGAGGATTTTGAATTGGGACATGGTCATTCAATGGCACTTTTTGCGGCGTTTAAGGGTAAGACAGAATAACGCCCCTGAGACCGATGCAATAAATTCTCTTAGACAGCGGATCACAAACGGGGAAGCCGAAAACCGGACAGAGTAGGCAAATAATTTAATATCAAAGAAATGCCAACAATAGTAGCTCGTCACAAAGTAGGTGACATTGACACATGGCTCAAGGGCCATCAGGAACGGGTCGAGGTATTTGCTCCTGCTGTTTCAAGTTTTAAAACATTCCAGGATTCCGATGATCCAAAATCGGTAGTGTTGGTTTTGGAAGTAACAGATATGGAAATGCTCGTGGAAATCGTAAATGGTCCAAAGAACATAGGATTAAAAGCAAAACATACCGTATTGGAACCTATCATCATGTCGATGCCTGTAAAATTATAGCCGACAGTATCTTAATTCCTGGCAGCGTTAATTGTAATGAACACTGTGTAATTGGAAGGCCCAGTGACGGAGCGTCCAATATTGAAAGATTCTGCCGGGAATATTATAAACAAACGACCGGCCAACGAAAGCAAATCATTGCTAAAATCTTTTTGGCTAACTCTGCCATATCGTAAATGCACAAATATGGGATGTCTCGCCCTGATACAAGCCATAAAGCAAAAGATAGCAGTTGCTACAAATTTTAAAAGATGGGAAAATGACAGCAAATGAAATTCTGATTGAACTTGAAGAATACGGGGACACACAAACAAAAAATACGCTTTTTAATCACGGTGCAAGGGAACCTTTCTTTGGTGTAAAAGTTGGTGATTTGAAAAAAATACTCAAAAAGACAAAAAAGAACCACGAATTGTCTTTGGATCTTTACAGGACCGGCAACTCGGATGCGATGTATCTTGCAGGTCTGATGGCCGATGAGCATCAGATAACCGAGTCACAATTGGATGAATGGATTGACAAGGCTTACTGGTATTATTTAAGTGAGTTTGCAGTTCCCTGGGTTGCTGCAGAAACAAATTTTGGTTTTGATCTTGGCCTGAAGTGGATTCAATCTGACCAGGAAAGAATTGCTTCTGCCGGCTGGGTGACATTGGCTTATTATGCAGGTGTAAATGAAGATAAAGACCTGGACATTCAATCGTACAGTCAATTGCTCGATAAAGTCGGTCATGAAATTCATCACGCGCGGAACAGGGTACGTTTCGCAATGAACGGATTTGTGATTGCGATTGGGACGTATATTAAAGATCTGACAGATAAAGCAAATACAGTAGCAGGCGAAATCGGAAAGGTAAACGTTGATATGAACGGGAC
>JANXZJ010000139.1 GCA_025355585.1 Mariniphaga sp.
GTATTCTTGCAAAATTGCTTGGGTCACCTACATCCATAGCATTGGCGATGGTTGCAACCGAAGGGCGAGGTTCGTAAAATCCTGTTTTCAGATACCTGTAAACAATGTCATTACGATTATTGGCCGCAATAAATTTACTAACCGGCAATCCCATTCTTTTGGCAAAAAGTCCGGCTGTGAGGTTCCCAAAATTACCGCTGGGAACCGAGAAGACAACCTTTCCGGATTTATTTTCCAATCGGGCCCACGCATTAAAATAGTAAAAAGCCTGCGGAAGAAACCGGGCAACGTTGATGGAATTGGCCGATGTGATTGTGATCTTCTTTTTAAGGGGTTCATCTGTAAACGCAGATTTTACCAAAGCCTGACAATCGTCGAAAGTACCATCAATTTCAAGAGCAGTAATATTCTGACCCAATGTAGCAAACTGTTTTTCCTGGATTTCGCTCACTTTCCCTTTGGGATAAAGAACATGAACATGAATTCCGGGTACACCCAAAAATCCGTTAGCGACAGCACTTCCTGTGTCTCCCGAAGTTGCCACCAACACATGCACCATCTTTTTCTCTTTTCCAAGGAAATGGGATAAAAGCCTTGCCATAAACCTGGCGCCCACATCCTTAAAAGCCGAAGTCGGACCATGAAAAAGTTCAAGTGAATAGATATCGTCGCTCACTTTTACCAAAGGCGTATCGAAACTAAGCGTGTCAAACACAATCTTTTTCAGAATTTGATCCGGAATATCTTCACCAAAGAATTTCTTCGCAACCTCGAACGAGATTTCCTGAAAACTCATTGAACCGATTTCATGAAAGAATGATTCGGGCAAAGGATCAATCCTTTCGGGCATAAATAAACCACGATCAGATGCTAATCCCTGGGTAACGGCTATTTCAAGGTTTACGTCGGGCGTATTATGATTGGTACTGTAATACTTCATTTTAATCTGATTCAAATCATTTTTGTAACAGTTCCTGCATAAACTGATGGCTTTCCAAAACGCCGTAGCTGCCTTTACTTGCAGAAAATTCATCATAACGTTGAACCTCATCAGGCTGAATGCCAGGATACCATATCAGAAAGGGAACCGCGTCGCGCGTGTGCGTTTTCAGCTTCCAGGGGGTGGGATGATCAGGTAGAACCGCAATCGCAACCGACACATCCATTTTGGCTATTTCGGCAACCAGGAATTTGACAACGCGATTATCAAGGTATTCTATCGTCCTCAATTTCAGGTCGTAATCACCTTCATGGCCTGCTTCATCACTTGCTTCAATATGAAGGTATACGAAATCATGTGTTTTCAGCGCCTCAATGGCAGCCTCCGCTTTTCCTTCATAATTCGTATCGTACAAACCAGTTGCACCCTCAACTTTGATCACATCCATACCGGCGTATACTCCAATACCCTGAATCAAATCGACAGCGGAGATCACTGCTCCACTTTTGATTCCATACATCTCTTTTAATGTTTTCATGGCAGGTTTATAGCCAGGAGACCAGGGCCATATTGAATTAGCCATGTCTTTCCCATCCAGTTTGCGTTTGAGATTAACCGGATGACATTTCAGCAATTTTTGAGATTGAAGTATCAAATCGAGTAAAAGCTGAGCCGTTTCTTCACCCGATTCATCAGAAGCAGAAGGAAGGACATCAGCAATAGAGGTTCCCGGAACATCGTGAGGAGGAATGCAATTCAATGATTTGTTTCCACCTTTGATTACCAGCAAATGACGGTACGAAACACCTGGATAAAACGTAACAACTTCACTTCCAAGCTCTTCATTTAGATACTTTATCAATTCGATCGCCTCAGCAGTTGGAATATGGCCGGATGAATGGTTTTTGATCTTTTCGCCTGCAATGCAAATCAGGTTACATCTCATGGCTAAGTCACCGGGTTCGAGTTGAACGCCGATACTGGCAGCCTCAATTACACCTCGTCCTTCGAAAACCGACTCAACATCATATCCAAGTACTGCAAGGTTGGCAACTTCGCTTCCGGGATGGAGTTTTTCAGGAATTGTTTTCAATAATCCGGATCTTCCCATTTCAGCCAGCTTATCGATATTTGGTATGTTCGCCGCCATCAAAGGGGTCAACCCGCCATGTTCGATCTCGGGCTGATCTGACATTCCATCACCAAGAATAACTATATACTTCATTTATATCATTTTATCCAATTTAAGCAACCACATAGGGTTGCTACTACCATCAAATATTCGAAACCTTGATCAGATCTGCAAAAACACCGGCCGCAGTCACAGCTGCACCGGCTCCATAACCCTTGATCAGCATTGGGTATTCGTTGTAACGCTCACTCGTTAATAAAATAATATTGTTGCTGCCTTCCAGGTCGTAAAACGGATGACCCGGATCGACAATTTTAAGCGAAACTGAAGCTTTTCCTTCGTCCATCACGCCCACAAAACGCCATTTCTGTTTGCCGGCTTCAAGAACTATGCGCTGCTTTTCAAATACTTCATCCATCTCACTAATGGTACTCCAAAACTCATCAATCGTAGAATTGAAATACTTTTGAGGAATAAACGTATTATTAACAACCTCCTCTTTCTCAATCTTATATCCCGACTCACGAGCAAGAATCACAAGTTTGCGAATCACGTCGATTCCACTTAGATCTATCCGCGGATCTGGTTCAGAATAACCAATCTCTTTGGCCATTTTTACTGCTTTACTAAACGGAATATCTTTACTTAGCGTGTTAAAAATATAATTCAGTGTTCCGGAAAGTACCGCTTCGATACGAACAATCCGGTCACCCGAACGCATTAAATCGTTTATTGTAGAGATCAGTGGAAGTCCTGCTCCCACATTTGTCTCGAATAAAAATTTCACACCATGTTTCGCAGCCATCTCTTTTAATGAACGATAGCGACTGTATTCCGATGAAGCTGCCACCTTATTCGCGGCAACAATTGAAATATAATTTTCGAGTACAAAAAGGTAATGATCAGCCACTTTTGCATCTGCTGTACAATCAACAAACACAGAGTTAAACATGTTCATCTCGACCATGGTCTGACAAAACAGGTTAAGATCTGATTTTTCCTCCGATTGACTCATCGTATTTTTAAGATCTGAAACATCTAATCCTTCACGATCGAAAATCATCTTTCTCGAATTTGCAACTCCGGTAAGCTTCAGTTTCAGGCGGTGTTCCTTTTTCAACTTATCCTGCTGTCTGCTGATCTGACTTATTAAATCACGACCCACAGTTCCAATTCCGACAAGGAAAATATTGAGTTCAACATAGGGAGAAAGAAAAAATGCTTCGTGGACAACATTAAGTGTTTTCCTCAGATCAGAATTTTTTACGACCCACGAGATATTTTGCTCAGAAGCGCCCTGGGCAATGGCAACAACATTGATCCCGTTTTTCCCGATCGTATGAAACAGCTTTCCGGCGATACCTGCCGAATGTTTCATATTTTCACCAACAATTGCAACGATTGAAAGCTCACTTTCCTTTGCCAGTTTACTGATACGACCTGAAGCAATCTCACGCTCAAATTCAAGGGAAATTGCATCGCGAGCAATATCTGCAAAATGAGAATCGATGGCAAAACTGATTGAGTTTTCTGATGATGCCTGCGATATCAGAATCACATTGATTTCCTCTTTAGCAAGCGCGCCAAAAAGCCGCATCGAAATTCCTGTGACGCCGACCATTCCCAAACCCTGAATTGTAAACAACGTGATGCCTGAAATGGAGGAGATCCCTTTGATAGGATGATCTTTAACATTGGCTTCCGACTGACAGATCAAAGTTCCTGCACCGTCGGGATTCAACGTATTTTTTATATGAATGGGAATACTTTTCTGATAAACCGGAAGTATGGTTGGCGGATAGATCACCTTCGCTCCAAAATGCGAAAGTTCCATCGCCTCGGAATAGGTGAGCATCGGAATTGTATATGCTTTGCTGATCACACGTGGGTCAGCAGTCATAAAACCATCCACGTCTGTCCAGATTTCCAGACATTCGGCATGAACTGCCGCAGCAAAAAGCGCCGCGGTATAATCAGAACCACCACGGCCCAAAGTCGTCATTGAACCATCGGGAGCAGATGATATAAACCCCGGAGCAACAGCAAATTGCTCAATAGAAGAACAAGCTTCAGAAATTAACTGATAGGTAAGTTCAAAATTCACATTCGCTTTACCAAAATTGCGATCTGTTTTAATGACGGCAAGACTATCAATTAATTGAACATTTAAAAACCGGCTAATCAAAATTGATGAGAGCCTTTCTCCAAAGCCAAGAACTTTGTCAAGTGTTTTTGGAGTGAGTTCTCCGATGAGCGTAACTCCCTGAATAATCTTTTCGAGTTCTTCAAAAAGGGGCTGCAAAGTCTGGATTGTTTTTACCGAATTCTCATCATTAAATAATCCATCAGACATCACCTCATGACGCCTTCGGATTGAAGTCAATTCGCCGTTTATTTTCACTCCTGATGCAGCCTGCTGAGCCACAGCCAGAAGCTGATCAGTAACTCCGCCCAGGGCGGAAACAACGACAATAATTCGGTCATGTTGATTTAGAACAATTTCGCCAATTCTCCTTACATTTTCCACCGAACCGACCGAAGTTCCTCCAAATTTCAATATTTTCATAGGGATTATTTAATAATTTGTAATCCAATCCATACTAATACTACAAAAGTCCAAAAAAAATCTGAACTGTAAAATTTCCAGTTCAGATTTCTTAACAAGTTTACAATTATTTATTTATCCAAAGCTGGTGCATAATTGGCAAGTATTTTTGATTCAAGCTCTTCCATCAATTCAGGATTGTCTTTTAGAAGTGCTTTAACCCCTTCACGACCCTGACCTAACTTGGTTTCACCATAGCTAAACCACGATCCTGCCTTTTTTATCAGATTAATTTCAACACCGATGTCGATAATCTCACCAATTTTTGAGATTCCCTCACCGTAAAGGATATCAAATTCGGCCTTGCGGAAGGGAGGTGCAACCTTGTTTTTAACAACCTTCACGCGTGTATGGCTGCCCTGAACCTCTTCACCATCTTTTAATTGACCAATTTTACGGATATCCAGACGTACCGAAGCATAAAATTTCAATGCATTTCCACCTGTCGTTGTTTCAGGATTACCGAACATTACACCGATCTTTTCGCGCAACTGGTTAATAAAAATCACACATGTCTTTGTTTTGCTGATACTTCCGGTAAGTTTACGGAGCGCTTGCGACATCAGACGTGCCTGAAGACCCATTTTCGAATCGCCCATCTCCCCTTCAATTTCAGCTTTGGGTGTAAGCGCTGCTACAGAGTCAATTACAATAATATCAATTGCACCTGAACGGATCAAACTATCTGCGATCTCAAGCGCCTGCTCACCATTATCTGGTTGAGAAATAAGTAATTCATCGATATTTACACCTAATTTCTGAGCATATGTCGGATCAAAGGCATGTTCTGCATCAATGATAGCAGCAATTCCGCCTGCCTTTTGAGATTCGGCAATTGCATGAATCGCAAGCGTTGTTTTACCTGAAGATTCAGGCCCGTATATTTCAATTACACGGCCTTTGGGATAACCGCCTATTCCCATGGCCAAATCCAATCCGATCGAACCGGAATGGATGGCCGGTACATCATCAACAGGCTTATCGCCCATTCTCATAATTGATCCTTTTCCGTAGCTTTTTTCAATTTTTTCAATTGTAAGCTGCAGGGCTTTCAGCTTTTCGCTGTTGATCTTTTGCAAATCTTCTTTTGCCATGTTGAAATATATGTAATTATTTAATTAATAAATCCTTAACAATTTGATTGGTGTGTTCCTTCGTATCCACCTTTTTAAAAATCTTTTCAATAATACCGTTTGCATCAATTACAAAAGTTGTCCGGATCACACCCATGTATGTTTTCCCGTAATTCATTTTTTCGCCCCAGACACCATATGCTTCAAGTATCTCTTTTGAAGTATCGGCTATCAGGTTAAATTTCAAACCGTACTTTTTGACAAATTTTTGATGTGATGCTTCACTATCAGGACTGATACCAACAACTTCATAACCTTTTGATATCCAATACTCATAATTATCATTCAGATTACAGGCTTCGGCTGTACAACCAGGTGTATCATCTTTGGGGTAAAAATACAGAATTAACTTCTTTCCTTTAAACCCTGCGAGCGAAATTGTTTCTCCGTTTTGATTAATTCCCGAAAAACCGGGTGCTGCTATTCCTTCAACTAACTGTATCATATCCTATTGTTTTAAAATTTATAGTAGAACAAATATTACCTGCACAAAGTTTGCCGAAAGTTGTCAGCCATATCGTTTTACCTTTGACTTATCCACGAATTCAGGATTCGTGGATAAGTTAAGCGATAAGGTTATCATCGATATACAAATATAATAAAAAATAAAGAGTGAGTTTTAATAAAGTAGAACATAAAACCGCAAAAATTTATTAAATGCTTCAAAAATCCGCCAAAATGTATAATTTTAGCTCATAAATATTTCAGAATTAAAAGTCATGATAGTTTCGCGTAAATGCCTGGCATTAATAGTTGTTTCAAGTTTGTATGTATTGTTTCCAAATCAGCTATTATCTCAGGAAATAATTGGTAATGAATCTCTTGCCATAGAGTATTTTAATGAAAAGAATTACGAAAAAGCATTGCCTATTTTCACCCAGCTCATCAACAAATCACCCGGCAATGCGATGTATAATTACTATTACGGAGTTTCACTGTTAAAGAATAATCGTTTTGAAACTGCAGCCAAAGAGGCATTACTCAATGCTGCGGTAGACAAAACTCCCTCGAACTCGAACTTTTATCTTGGCAATTATTTTCACGCACTCGGAAATTGGTCGGAGGCGATTGACTTCTATAAAAGATATGATGGGAGCAACAAGGAACGCCGTGAACTTGAGTACGATAAATACTTCAATATGTGCGTGAAGCGGATTAATCCCTTTAAAGTTGATAAAGGAGATCCGAAAGATATTTTTGTCGACACAATCAAGGTTCCTGTAGCGAAACCCGATGAAAAGAATTTCCCTATTCCCGATTCATTACGCGTCGAATGGTTCAACTTCCAGATTAACAGCCAACTGACTTATCATAGTATTTACGATTTCAGAAGCGAGGCTGCAAAGATCCTTTTCACCAAAGCCTGGATCGCCACAGGGAAAAACGATTCGATTGTCAAAAACACCGACATTCTCAGAAAGGCACATGAAGAGACACATAACGTATCAACCAGAATTGTCCTCGTGCAACGAATTGTCGATGCAGAACAGCAATCATACCAGTTACTCCGCGACCGGGAATCCTATTTCGAACAGGCAAGGGTTAAGGAGGCAGGTTACTGGGAGAAAACCGGAGCCGATGCGATGGCCAATTTTATAACAGAAATCTCGGAAAGAGAGAAAGTAAGAGCAGAAAAATTGCTGAATGAAAAACCGAAGGTCGAAATTCCGGAGGCCGAAGTACAAGTTTCGAAGCTTGCGGATGATAGCCTTGCTATAGATAAACAACCTGTAATTGAAGAATATGCGTCAGATGCGAAGGACAATATTGTTTTTAAAGTTCAGATCGGATCGTTTCTGAACGGGAAAATGACACCTGCTTTCAAAACCAGGTATGCGAAGTTATCGAAGTTCAGAACAATCGATAAATATTCTGATTCTAAAAAGTATGTTGTCTACACAATTGGGAATTTCACCAATTACAAAGATGCTTCCTTGCTTAAGAACCAGCTGATTCTGGAAGGGGCAAAAGGCTCATTTTTAGCCGCTTTCAAAAATGGAGTAAGAGTACCGGTGACCAGCATCGTGAAAGATATTCCTGCAAAATAAACTTTTAAATCAAAATTGAATTGTATGACCATTGAGAAGCAAAAAGATCAGATAAAGCCGACAGATCTGGATAAGGATCATGTTTGTACATTGGAGCTTCATAATGATGACTATCATACGTTTGATTACGTCATCGAATCCCTGATTGAGATTTGCGAACTTGATACAGTGCAGGCCACGCAATGTACTTATCTGATTCATTATAAAGGTAAATGTGATGTAAAAAAGGGATCGAAGTCCTATTTATTGCCTTTGCGCCGGGCATTTGCCAATCGCGATTTGAAAGCTGTAATTAAATAATTAAAAAAAGATGACGATACTTATCATTCTACTGCTCATCGCTTTGGGAATTATTCTCTTGTTACTTGAGTTTGCGGTTATTCCGGGATTCACAGTTTTTGGTGTTGGAGGCATGGCTTTGTTAGGATACAGTGTCTATCTGGCCTTTGTCCATTATGGAAATCTGGCAGGAATTATAACTGTTATATTCCTGATTACGTTGATACCAATCCTGTTTTTCAAATTTCTTAAAAGTAAGGCAGGAAAAAAGATGCAACTCGATTCAAAAATCACCGGCGTAGTTGATGTTCTTGAAAAAGAACGTTTTAAAATTGGAGACAAAGGAAAAGCTATTAGCCGGCTGGCTCCTATTGGAAAGGTCGAGATTAATAGTCATATCGTAGAAGGTAAATCAACAGGTGATTTTATTGATGACGGTGCGACTGTAGAAGTCGTATCTCTGCAAGATAACAAACTAATTGTCAAACAAATACAGTAATAATTATGGTTATGGATCCAACAAGTACTATTGGTATTGCTATTGCAATTGTGGTCGGTCTGATTCTGTTTCTCTACTTTATACCGATCGGACTTTGGTTTTCAGCACTCGTTTCTGGTGTTCAAATATCACTGACACAGTTATTTCTGATGCGCTTTAGAAAAGTACCCCCTGGTGTTATAGCAAGGGCTATGATTGAAGCACATAAGGCTGGCCTTGAGGGAATTAAGCGGGATGAACTAGAAGCTCACTTCCTTGCCGGCGGACATGTCGAAAATGTCGTCCATGCACTCGTATCTGCTGAAAAAGCAAATATTCCGCTGACTTTCAAAATGGCAACAGCCATCGACCTTGCAGGACGTGACGTTCTTCAGGCAGTACGGATGTCAGTCAATCCAAAAGTAATTGATACACCGCCAGTTTCGGCAGTAGCTAAAGATGGTATCCAGCTGATTTGCAAGGCTCGTGTAACGGTAAGGGCAAATATTAAACAATTGGTAGGTGGTGCCGGTGAAGAGACTGTCCTTGCCCGTGTAGGTGAAGGGATCGTTTCCTCTATTGGTTCGTCACATTCACATAAACTGGTGCTCGAAAATCCAGATTCCATCTCGAAAGTCGTGTTGCAAAAAGGGTTGGATGCCGGAACTGCTTTCGAAATACTTTCGATCGACATTGCCGACATCGACATCGGCAAGAATATTGGAGCTTATCTGCAAATGGATCAGGCACAGGCCGATAAAAACATAGCTCAGGCACGTGCTGAAGAGCGTCGTGCCATGGCAGTTGCACTCGAACAGGAGATGAAGGCTAAAGCCCAGGAAATGACAGCCAAAGTGATCGAAGCTGAGGCTCAGATCCCATTGGCCATTGCGGAAGCTTTCAGATCGGGCAATCTTGGAATAATGGATTATATGAAATACAAGAATATAATGGCCGATACAGCCATGCGCGATTCGATCGCAAAAGAGAATCCAACGAGCATAGAACCGAAATAAAGATTTCAGCTAGCATTAAAGTGAAAGGGGAAAAAGTATTGCTATTTCCCCTTTCACTTTTAGAAAAAAATCCTGGTTCAGGAAAAAATTAACGTTCGCTTAATACATTTCAGTGTTTTCCAACCTATTTTTGCGAGGTATTAGAATTTTAAGTTTGAATTTTTAGTTAGTCTTATTGGTTTAGTTAGAAAATATAAAGGATGGATGAAAGTCTATCCTTTATTTTTTACCGAAAACTTCAACCTGGCAAATATCAGCGAAAAATCAATTTGTTCTTTCCTGGGAAACAGCGCATTTGTCGTGTGCATATAATTGCGGTATTGCTCACCAAAATATCTTAATAGCTGACCCTCTTCGCGTTTAACACGGTTCATATAGAATGGGATCGCTAATAACAAAAATGCAGGACCAACAATCCAGTTTTGTAACATAAATACCTGGGCAATGGCAATTGCCACAAAAGCAGCATACATGGGGTGGCGTACCCATTTAAAGACACCCGTAGTGATCAGCTGGTGATCTGCCTTAATCTCCAAACCAGGCGACCAATATTTCCCCAAATCGGCATGAGCCCTGAAAAAGAGCCAAATTCCAAAACCATAGAGCATGGAAGAAGGAAAAGCCAACCATTTCGGAAGATTGTAATCGAAGAATGCAAACCAGTCCGAGAAGACATATAGTAGCGGAAGTAATTGAAAACCAACAAATATAAACAACAGAAACAAGCGTTCCTTTTTGTTAAAATAGCGCTTGTGTTTTTCTGTAACATAGTACTGAACGTAGTATGAACGAAGTACTACCTGCAATACAAATCCACACAAAAATATGATTTCGAGATAAGCACGATCCATTAAGTCAATTTTTATGCAAAATAAACGCTTTTTGAGAAGAGGAACGATTATTCGATGTAAATTAAATAAAAAATTTAGCAGACGGAAAATGAAGAGCCGAAGCCGGAAGTTTGAGGACAGAAAAAACGGAGTTGTCGGTTACAAACAGCCGGCGAATTAATTATTGCTAAACTTTCAAAGATTAACACGCAACTAAAGTTAATAGGTTAGTTTCACCAAAGAAACAGCTTGCCGGGGTAACTGCATTTTTATATATACTTCTCCATTACTGACTTTTATCTTCTCAGGATGATGAACCATCTCTAATTTACCAGCCTTTTCAAGTATCGCAATTTGATCATTTGTTGGATTTTGCGGCGATCCCATTTTTTTCCAAACTTCATTTGAGTTGCTGTGTTGGCTATCTATACGATAGTGAGATAAGGTTGCCTTTTTAGATTGCAAACCCTTAATCTTAAGCTCAACAGGTGAACCTGAGTCGATTATATCATCATCATGGTAATTCCAGACTAAAACAGTTACCGAGCTTTTATCCTTACTTGCCAGGGCATTAATATCGGTTCTTTTACCCCGGACACTTGAATCGCGTATAGCTTTGAAGTCGTAAGCGAGATCTCCGGTCACTTCTACCCTATTGCCAGCCATCATTCCCAACATCCGAAATACATTTAGTACAGGTTTGTCAACCCCGTTAGTAGCTAAATCGCGGAATCCTGCAAACCATGGTTGATTTTCAAACTCAAAGGACCAGTTGACAGCGCCAATAAGGTTAATGCCATAAAAATCAGCTAGATCGTATTCACGTGCAATGGATGCAGCGGAATAACTCGAATACATTGTTCCATTGCGATATGCATTTTCGGGATTGGTTGCCATTCCACATGCGGCGCATCCTTCCGGATCCGATTCTCCAATAATGACCTGTATATTTTTCATTTCAGGGAAGGAGGCAATCACCGCAAAATTATCATTGATATTTCGTAATTGCGAACTCATGCTCATTCGAACCACTCCATTCACTACCTTTGGTGAACCTTTCGCATGGAAACCAACAAAATCAAGAGGTGCACCAACTTTGCCTGTTGTAAGATTGTTGCCGCGCAAACAATGTTCGATAAACGCACGGACAAAACGGGCACCACCTCCATGTGTATGAGGTCCTCCCATTCGGGCTGTTGGCATGGCTCGTTTCACAGCATCCGAAGCATAATCGTACATTTTACAATATTCCTCTACGCGGTCGGCAGCCATTAAATAATCGCCGTTTGGTTCATTCCAAAGTTCCCAATACCAGCTTTCAACTTCAGTTTTTCCATAACGATCCACACTGTGTTTTACCCATTGAAATATCAATTCAGCCCATTTCTTATAATCTTTCGGCGGATAGGCCCACCCGGTTATAATCGTCTTATAATCTTTACCGGGTGCCCAATCGTGCTTATAAGGATCTGGATTGCTTGAAAGTGCTTCAGGCATAAAACCAATTTGCGCTAATGGCTTCATTTTGCGTTCGACATAAGTATCGAAAATTTTATCGATGATCGTCCAGTTGTAAACAGGGTTACCATCTTTATCTTCGGTATACATATCGGTCGATCCCCATTTAAGGGCAGGCGTTCCATCACCCGAAGTCATCAGGTTATGAGCGCGCACATAAACCGGCACCGGACTTAACGCAGCAATCTCAGACAGCAGTTTTTTCCCGTCTTTCATATAGGTGTAATTCGGCTCGTCGTATCCAAACCATGCCCAAATTGGCGTCATTGCCCCTTTGTCTTTCGTTACATCAACCTGTATTGAAACGGATTGATTTTGACTATAAACAAAAAGGGAGAAAACAACCAGAAGGAATGT
Source organism: Mariniphaga sp. (assembly GCA_025355585.1). Taxonomy (GTDB): domain Bacteria; phylum Bacteroidota; class Bacteroidia; order Bacteroidales; family Prolixibacteraceae; genus JAAFHB01. The sequence continues at coordinate 12,337 of JANXZJ010000139.1, forward strand.
AAGTTTCAGCTTCACTGATAGTTATTTTTGTTTTGGTATAAACTTTTGTTCCACCAAAAACTGAGTCATTTGTTGCAAGGTTGGCAGGAAGTTTGGATTACTTGCGGGCCAGTCGCACGAATGGTCCGCATCTTTAACTGGAATCAATTCACAGGTATTTCCGGCTTCAATCATCAATCTGGTAAACTTCTGAGCGACTGCAAAAGGTGTGGTTTTATCCGCAGTTCCGCAGGATATAATGGTTGGTGGCCATCCTTTATTAATATGCAGAATCGGAGAGAATTCGGGGTGTTCTGTAAAAAAAGCCTCACCAAAACCTTCTCCCAATACAGGATTGTGCAAAACCAAAGCGTTACCCTTTGAGCTGATTGTCAAATCTTCGTCGGGTTCATCTTCGCCGGAAATTGAAGTACATGCCGCAATATGTCCACCTGCAGACCCGCCAGCCACAATAATTTTGTCTGGATCGATTCCCAGCTCTTTCGCATGTATGCGAACATACCGTACTGCTGATTTTGCATCTTGGATGCATTCAACAGGACTGGTTCCATGCCTCGATTTTACGCGGTAATCGGCTGTGATTCCGATAATACCTTGATCTCGAAACCAGGCTGCATTGGCAATTTGTGAATCAACGCTCCCGTTCACCCATCCGCCACCTGTGAAATAAATAATTGCCGGAAGTACTTTCTTTGCTTTACCTTCGGGACGTAGCAGGTAGAGATACATATCTTCCTGGGGAGTTTTCTTATACAGAATTTTCTCCGACAATGACATAAGCTCCTTTCCAGGTAAGGTATAACTAACCTTTGGAATTTTAGTCGTTTGCGGTTGAACATGCTTATTGGATTTGGAATAAAAATCAGATCCATAGGAGAAACCTGAAACCAGTAAAATCAGAAGAAAAAGAATCGTTTTCATTATTACTAAATTAGGAATTAATAACCTGTTAGTTAGCCAAAAATGCATCCAACGCAATGGTAGGTCTTCCATCGTCGCCCCAGGCACTTAAAGAATACCTGCTCCAGCTTTTTGCACCTTCAGGTTCCCAATAAATAACTCCAAGACCTTTGCTTTCCGGAACAGCTTTCACCTTCTTTTGAACAGCGACCAGCATATCATATGTATTTTGTGCCTTTGTATCCTCTCCTCCAACCTCAACAACCATTACTTCCTTTCCGTATCGCGAAGCCATATCAATCAGATTATTACCAAGGTCATCGATCGAAAGTGTAAAATCGGGATTACCTTCGAGCCAATAGGGATAATAGGACAATCCAATCACATCATATTTGGCCCCGTTTGTTTTGGCATTATCGAACCACCACCTGAACCGGCTGTTGTTATTCCCCTGGTCGACATGAAGTATTACTTTAGATGAAGGACTGACGGCTTTAATCGCATCGTAACCCTTATTGATCAATTGAACCAACTGTCCAAAGTTCGAACTGCTTCCTTCAGGATAAATCATTCCGCCCGGTATTTCATTCCCAACCTGAACCCATTCCGGCGTTATGCCACTTGTTTTCAATGCTGACATCACCCCAGTGGTATAGTCGTAAACATCAGTCAATAATTGAGAGAAGTCATGTCCTGCCCACGCAGCCGGTTTAACTTGTTTTCCGGGATCGGCCCAGGTATCGCTGTAATGAAAATCGATCATAACCCTCATTCCCCATTTCTTTGCTCTGACCGCCATTGCAACCGTTTCTTCTTTACTGCAATGACCGCTTGCTTTATCATCCGAAGGATTCACCCAGGTTCTGAGTCGGATTGTATTAATTCCGTGATCTTTCAAAATCTGGAAACAGTCCTGTTCTACTCCTTTGTCGTTATAAAATTTATAGCCCGTGACCTCCATCTGTGGCAGCCAGCTGATATCTGCCCCTTTTACAAAACCGTTGTCTGAATTAATAGGAGGATCGGAATATGCTTTCGAACATCCGAATAAAAGAATTGCACAAAGGAGTAAAAGGGATAGGATTTCTTTTGCTGTTTTCATTTTTAATTATTGGCTATTCAATGATTGATAGAACGCAACTGGTCCCGATGTATCGGGAACAACTGCCAGACTTAGATAGAATTCAAAAGTAATCCTTAAAAACCATATAAACGATTTTATTGAAATTTACCAATTGATTTCTGTCACTAATATGCAAGAGACCAGTGGCTAATTGCCAGTTGCCTATTCACTGCCTATTTTGAATTAATCACAATACCAGCCTGTTTCAAACTTCCGGATGTTGCTTTTAAAGTGATTTTACCTTGTTTCTGTTCTGATTTCAGGATCACGAGACAACGACCCTGCCATGCTTTTCGTTCTGATGCCTGGTAACTTTCGGTACTTACCGGATTGGCATTTCCAACTCCGACGATGGTACCCGGACCTTCAATTTCGAACTTCACAAGGTTTTCAGACTTCGGATTGCGATTCCCCTTTTCATCCCAAAGCTCTACCGTGATATAGCTTAAATCCTGTCCATCGGCTTTGATTTCCATTCTGTCAGCTTTCAGCTTAATTTCCGAAGGTTCGTCTGCCGTGCGAAGAATGGCTGTATTGACTTGTTTTTTACCTGCATAACCAATTGTCTTCAATTCCCCTGGCTGATAAGGAACTTCCCAAATGGCTTTGAATTCGGTTAAACGATTGGTTTTCTTCCTGCCAAGCGATTTGTTATTCAGAAAAAGTTCAACTTCCTCGCAAGAAGAGTAAACACTCACTTCCAACGGTTTATTTTCAGTTCCCTTCCAGTTCCAGTCAGCCACAGCGTCCAGCCAATGCCATTTGCTCCACGACTGGCGGTCAGGATTTTCTTCAAAGGATGGTTTAGGTGGTTTCACAAACAGTGAAAGTTGGTTACTTTTCCATAATGCATCGCGGTAAAAGGATTGGGGACGTTTCCATCCGCAAATATCCAGATCGCCGCAAAAGGCAAGGTTCCATGGGTAAAAATTCTGTTCCTGGAAATAACCACGCCAGCCGATACTTGCTTCGCCAATATAATCAAAGGCAGTCCAGACAAAATCACCAACCAACCAGGGGTGATCTGTAACATCCATCCAGCTTTTAAATGCATCCAAAGGATACGATTCGGTTTGCATCATAATTCGCGAAGGAACCCGGTTATGATCGATTTCAAATATGTTATTTTTTTGATGATCGCCTCCTGAACCATAATTATATCCGGCAATATCAAGCGTCGCGAAATAGGGATCTTTGCCGGGGTTAAGGCCATTCACTGCCGCAATGACTTTCCTTGAAGGATCACTTTTCCGAACGAAATCAGCCAATAGTTGGGCTGTCCGAACAACTTCAGGCGAATCCATCCCGGGAATTTCGTTGCCAATACTCCATAAAATGATAGACGGATGATTGATATCCCGTTTAATCATACTTTCGATGTCGCGTTGCCACCACTTTTCGAACCAGAGGTGATAGTCACTCGTATTTTTGCCATCCGACCACATATCAAAGGCTTCGTCAATGACCAGCATACCCAAACGGTCGCAGGCATCGAGAAAAGCTGGTGACGGAGGATTATGCGAACAACGAATCGCATTAAATCCACTGGCTTTCAACAACTCAACACGGCGTTCCTCTGCCCTGTCGTACGATTTGGAACCCAACGGACCATTATCATGATGGAAACAACCACCTTTCAGTTTTAATGATTTTCCATTCAACAGAAACCCGTTTAGAACATCAAATTGAATGGATCGGATACCGAATTTCGTCTCAACGCGGTCAACCAATTGATCAGCAACATATACTTCATTGATTGACGTATACAATTCCGGTGAATCAACAGACCAAAGTCTGGGTTTTGAAACGGTAACATCCTGGACAATTTCAGAAAAACCCTTCTTTTCAATCGTTTGGGACGATTCGGTTTTGCCTGACTCCTCCCCTTTTACATTTAATATTCGGGTAATCACCTTAACTTTTAAGGCTTCGCCCGATTGATTATTCACTTTAGTTTTGATATTTACTTTGGCAGAACCTGCATTTATTTCAGGGGTAGTAATCGTCGTTCCCCATTGCGCCACATGAACAGGTTCAAGTACTTTTAACCAGACATGCCGGTAGATGCCCGACCCCGAATACCAGCGGCTGTTCTCACCTTCATTTCTGACCTTCACAGCCAGTACATTTGATTTTCCGAATTTAATGTGATCTGTAATGTCGTACCAAAAAGAAGTATAACCGTAAGGGTGACTTCCCAAGGAAACACCATTGATCCATATTTCGGGATTCATATAAATTCCATCGAATTGAATAACAATTCCTTTTGCGCTTTGAGCATCAGGTATAACAAACGATTTGCGGTACCAGCCAGTTCCTCCGGTCGTAAATCCGCCATTCACCTGACTAAGCGCATCGCGGCTAAATAGAGAATTGGTATCCGGCAAGTTTTCGATGCTCCAATCGTGCGGAAGATCGATTGCACGCCATTTGGAGTCGTCGAAAGTGGGTTTTTCAGCGCTTAGTGCACCACCCAGGTGGAAACGCCAGTCTGAATCGAAACGATTGGTGCCGTTCTCAATGTTTTGGGCAACTAAAATAGTTGAGATCAGAAAGCAACTAAGGAAGAATAGTAGTTTTTTCATGGTTCAATTTAGTCGGATAGTCATAATAGTCTGGTTAAAACTTTTTGATAGACTGCGTTTTATTAATGAATCGGAATTGCCTGTGCATTCGTTTCAATATGCGGCGCATATAGCAATTTCGATTCTATTAAACTTTGCAGATGCGCCTTTGATTAGTTTGCATTTTATACCCCGGGTTACGCTCTCTTCGATCGCTCACCCGAGGTTATTTATATGCGACACCTTCTGTGTCGTAAAAATGACTCAAGGACTAAAATGACACAATTTTTCACTCAGTCTCTCCTTCCCTAACTCTCTATTTCAGCTGTATCAATACAACCGATTTGGCGGGAATTGAAGCTTCAACCTGCCCTTTGTTTAGTTTTGCATTTTTAAAGTCGGCCAAAGAAACCTCCTCTTTTTTACCGAAATCGTTGTAAGCATTGATTTTATTCGCGGTTACGATCTTACCCGAAACAGTTGCAAATTTAAGTCCCTGAATATCAAAACTAATATCCTGTGCTTTCGCCGGATCGAGATTGCAAATTGTAATACTTACAACACCGTCCTTAACCGAAGCCGAAGCACTTATCGCATCTATTGAATTGGCACCTGATGTGTATTTACCACATTTAATGTCGATTGGCAGCATCTTCGCATCCTGATGTACATTGTACATTTTGAATACATAGTAGGTTGGTGTCAACACCATTTCCTTGTCTTTGGTTAAGATCATGGATTGTAATACATTGATCATCTGAGCAATATTACTCATCCGGACACGGTCTGCATGATTATTAAAGATATTCAGATTGATACCGGCAACCATCGCATCACGCAGGGTATTCTGCTGAAAAAGAAATCCAGGATTGGTTCCAGGTTCAACATCAAACCATGTACCCCATTCGTCAACAAGTAAACCTACCTTTTTGGTCGGATCGTATTTATCCATGACTGCAGAATGCTTTGTAACCAGTTCCTCCATTTTCAAAGTCCTTTGTAATGTTGTAAACCACATCGCATCATCGAACTGAGTAGCAGAACCCTTCTTGTTCCAATCCTGTGGAACCGTATAATAGTGAAGTGAAATCCCGTTCATCATCCCTCTGGCTTCCCGCATTAAAACATCCATCCATTTATAATCATCAGAATTGGCACCACTTGCAATTTTATACATTCCGGGAGCACGCATATAAGAGGCATATTGACGGTATAGGTCGGCATAATATTCAGGGCGCATGTTACCACCGCATCCCCAGGTTTCATTTCCGGCTGACCAGTATTTGACATTCCATGGTTTTTCGCGTCCGTTTTTCTTACGCAATTTGGTCATTGGACTTTCATTCGCAGAAGTCACATATTCAATCCAGTCGGCTGCTTCCTGAACCGTTCCGCTGCCAACATTCAGACAAATATAGGGATCAGCGCCGATTAATTCACAGAAATTCAGGAACTCATGTGTTCCAAAACTGTTATCTTCGGTAACACCACCCCAATGTACATTGATGATCGAAGAACGATCTGACTTCGGTCCGATTCCATCTTTCCAATGATAAGTATCAGCAAAACAGCCACCTGGCCACCGAACCAGCGGAACTTTTAACTCTTTTAACGCGCCCACTACATCCAATCGGAATCCATCGGTATTTGGGATATCCGATTTTTCGCCAACGTAGATTCCACCATAGATACAATGTCCGAGGTGTTCGGCAAACTGGCCATAAATGGCTTTGTCAATTGTTGATCCTGGTTGATCGGCATGAACAACGATCCTATTCTGGGAATTTCCCGAAACAGATAAAAGGAAGAAAGGGATAATCATAAGGATCCCCGTGCAATTCATTTTTCTCATATTAGCTGGTATTAAAAGTAATTTGTACTTATAAAAATCAAAAGTAATAAATACTACTTATTTCTCCTAATGTGCAAAACGATAAAAACAGACAAATCAATTCGGGATTACAAAAAAAGATATATTTGCATCATTAAATATCACCAGCTACGACCATCATTGAATAATTCAATTCCTTTAGAATCAGAATTGGTTAAAGCCTTATCAAAGGGAGAAATCAACGCATTTAATGACCTGTTTCAAATTTATGGAAACAGGATCTTCCGTTTTGCACTTGGTTATCTGAAGTCTGAACCTGATGCGGAGGAACTTGTACAGGATGTATTTATGAAAATCTGGGAGAAAAGATCCGAACTCAAGGAAAACCTCTCATTCAAATCCTATATATTCACAATCGCATTTAATATCATCAGAAAGCACTTTGTAAAAAAAGCATTAACCGCAAAGTATTTTGAGCAGCAAGTGATTGAGGACGCTGATCTCTCTACTATCCAGAATATAGATTTCCAATCAACTAAAAAGGCAATAGACCATCTGGTAGAGCAGTTACCTGCACGACGAAAAGAGGTTTTTATCAAGAGCCGCTTCGAAGGATTGACGGTAAAAGAAATTGCGGATGAATTAGGTACGAGTCCAAAGACCGTCGAGAACCAATTGGGCGAAGCGTTAAAGTTTATCAGAGAGCATCTTGGCAAAGAAGATTTTGCCGGAATTCTCTTTTTCATATTGTTCTATTCCTAACCTGCACCCTAAAAAATAAAAAAATATCAATTCCGATAGGGGTAATCGGAAGTTCACGGATATTACCATTATCTCAGCCACAATAATGGCGTTGATCCGGGGTAATAACTGACCAATTTATTGAAGATCCAGAGCAATTGTAATCAAACAGGAAAAGAAGAAAGCATGTCTGAAATTGACAAACAACGAATTGAAAACTACTTTAAAGGAGAATATTCATCCGAAGAGGAGAAATACCTGGGGAATGCCTTTACGGAAGCATCAAATGTTGAAGCATTAAAAGCAATATTAAAAAAACAATGGGATGAATCTTTCACTGAAGATGCTGATAACCATCAACTCGATCATATTTTATACAAACTAAACTATCAGATCAACGCTTCGAAACCAAAGGAGGTTAAACCACCTGTTATAAGGCTGATTACATGGTATGCACGCATTGCAGCGATCCTGCTGATTCCGCTCCTGGTCTATACGGGCATTGTATGGCATCAAAAAAACCAGGTTGCGACTACGGAAGGGTGGGCTGAAATGAGCGCTCCACGAGGTTCCCGGATTAAATTCACTCTTCCCGACGGATCATTCGGCTGGCTAAACAGCGGATCAACGATCAAATATGCATTGAATTTCAATCAGAACAGAGAGGTTCAGTTATCGGGACAGGCGTTCTTTGATGTGAACCACCAGGAAGACAATAAATTTGTCGTAAAAACCAAATACCTAGATATTGAAGACAAAGGAACCGCTTTTGATGTAGCCGCTTACGAAAATGAAGATCAGGTAGAAGTCACACTTGAAAGAGGAAGCGTTTTACTTAAAGATGACAAAATCGTTGCTCCAATCGAAATGAAACCCAACGAACAGATTAATTACAATACTACCAATCAAAAGTTTACAAAAACAATCGTCACTGCGCAGAATATTTCTGCCTGGAAAGAGGGAAAACTGGTCCTTCGGAAAGCGTCGCTCGATGAATTGGCGAAGCAGCTGAGCAGGTGGTACAATGTTGAAGTCAAAACAAACGACCTTAAAGATACCAGTTTTCGCTACCGGGCAACATTCGAAAACGAGAACCTGGAGGAGGTACTTCGTTTGTTAAAAATCACCTCACCACTAAAAGTTAAAATAGAGGAAAGAGTGAAACAGGCAGATGGCAGTTTTTCGAAACAAAAAATATTATTGAGTATCAAATAACCAGATTAATTTCCAATTAAACGCACAAGCCTATGGGATAAACCGGTAATAAAAAAGTAACAGGAAAGCGTTGGCCCGCCTTCCTGTCAAAACTTAGCAGTGTTTAAAATTATAAATTCCACTAACAATACAAAAGTATGAATAAAAAATTAAAAC